>JAFUFT010000098.1 GCA_017469795.1 Oscillospiraceae bacterium | reverse complement strand
GATGTACATCTGGAAGAAATGGTAGAAGCCGAAAACAAGTGTGAACGCGCTCCTCAAGTTGGGTTTACCCTTGGATAGGGCGTATGTGGCTGCAAGAACGCGCAAGGCTTATTGGCACTGCGCGGCAATACCCTGTGTGCAAGAGGGCCTTTCAAAACAAGTGCTCGCACAGGCCGGGCTTGTAAGCACCCTCGGCCTGTACGAGCATCTGCACTTATGCGATTGAACCGCCGTGTACCGAACGGTACGCACGGTGGTGTGGGAGGACGGTCACTCAACTAATGGGTGACCTCCTACCCGATTTTTAATCCTTTAAGGAAAACGATTACCGCTTTTTGATGGGGACATATTCCCGGTTGCGGTTGAGAGACTTGTAAGCGGGACGGATGATGCGGCTGGAGGTCATGACCTCCTCGATCCGGTGGCTGCACCATCCGGCGATCCGGGCGATGGCGAACAGGGGCGTGAACAGATCCTCCGGGATGTTCAGCATCCGGTAGACCAGGCCGGAATAAAAGTCCACGTTGGCGCACATAACCTTGTCCGAGCCGGTGACGTCCCGGAAGACCTCAGGGCTGAGCCGCTCAATGGATTCCAGCAGCTCCCACTCCTGCAGCAGACCGGTTTTCTGGGCCAGGGACCGGGCATAACGTTTGAGGACCAGGGCCCGGGGATCGGACTTGGTGTAGATGGCGTGGCCCATGCCGTAGATCAGACCGGAGCCGTCTCCTGCCTCTTTCCGGAGAATCTTGGCCAGATACGCCTTGATCTCCTCATCATCATTCCAATCCGACACGTTCTGCTTGATCTCGTCGAACATGGCTGCGACGCGCTGATTGGCGCCGCCGTGCTTGGGCCCCTTCAAAGAACCCACCGCAGCGGCGATGGCGGAATAGGTGTCTGTACCGGAGGAGGAGAGCACCCGGCATGTAAAGGCGGAGTTGTTGCCGCCGCCGTGCTCGGCGTGAATCACCAGACACAGGTCCAGCAGCCGAGCCTCTTCTTCCGTGAACTTGGAATCGGGCCGGATGGAGTGGAGGAAATTCTCCGCAATGGAGTACCCGGGCACGGGCCGGTGAAGCACCAGGGAACCGTTGTCAAAATAATGAACCTTGGCCGCGTAGGCGTGGGCCACGATCATGGGGAACCGGGCGATAAGCTGGATGCACTGGCGGACCATGTTCTCCATATCGGTGCTGTCGGGGTTGTCATCGTAGGAATACAGAACAAGGACGCTCCGGGCCAGCTTGTTCATGATGTTGCTGCTGGGAGCCTTGAGGATCATATCCTCCGTAAAACCCTGGGGCAGGGCCATGGTCTCCGACAGCAGCTCCCGGAATGTGTCGTATTCCGCCTGGGTGGGAAGCCGCCCGAACATCAGAAGGTAGGCGGTCTCCTCAAAGCCGAATCGTTTTTCCCGGGTGAAGCCGGAGATCAGCTGCATGATGTCATAACCCCGGTAGATCAGACGGCCCTCCATGGGGGTTTTTTCGCCGTCTATGATGGCGTAGCCCTGAACGGAGCCGATCTTCGTGCAGCCGGCCATGACGCCGGTTCCGTCCGCGTTGCGGAGTCCGCGCTTGATGTCGACGTTGTCGCTAGGGCGAATTTCAAAAGCAGTACTGTTTTGCAGTTCCGCACATACATTATCAATGAAAACCTGTGGTATGGTATTTAACTCGGACAATGACTGCACCTCCGAAAGAAAATTCATCTTTGTGAGTGTCTATCATACCAGATAAAACGGTATGAGTCAAGGAAAACTCAAGAAATCCACGTTATTTACTGTATTTCCGTAAGAATGAAGAAGAAAATGTACAATCTGGACAAAAACAGGATTATGAATTGAAATGCATGTGTTCTTGCATAATTTGGGAGGAGTACAGATGAGAAATTGTTGTTACACGGGATTGGCGGCTCTGGCGGCGGCGCTGGGACTGGTGTTGGCCTGTCAGACGGTGCTGCCCAGAGAAATTCCTCCGACATTGCCTGCGGCGGAAACACTGCCCCTCGCGGAGAGCGCAGCGCCGGAGAAGCCGGAAGCGGAACGGAAGATCACGGGGTTCGTGATCCATCAGGCGGCCCGGGAATGCTACGACAGCAAAAGGAAGGTGACCGTATCGGTGGAGGGCACGGAACGGCGGATGGCGCTGTCGGATTACCTGTGCGGCGTGCTGATGGGGGAGATGCCGGGGAGCTTTCCGCTGGAGGCCCTCAAGGCGCAGGCGGTAGCGGCCCGGACCTATACCCTGCAGCGGCTGGAGTCCGGCGGGGTCCTTTCGGATGATCCAGCCGAGTGCCAGGCCTTCTGCGATCCGGAACAGGCGGAGAGGAAATACGGGGAACAGGCGTATGCAGTCATGGAGAAGCTCCGGCAGGCCGTGGAGGAGACAGACGGTCAGGTGATGACCTACGACGGCACGCTGATCACGGCTACCTACTTCTCCTGCTCCGGCGGCCGGACAGAGTCAGCGCAGGCCGTCTGGGGCAGCAGCGTGCCCTACCTGCTCAGCGTGGACAGCCCCGGCGAGGAGGGAGCGGACAGCTATGAGAGCCGGATGGAGCTCTCCCGGGCGGAGCTGATAGACCGGCTGGAGATCCCGGATGCGGAGATCGGAGAGATCACCTACACCGAGGGGGGCGGCGTGGAGACCATGACCATCGGCGGCAGGAGCTTTTCCGGTGTGGAGTTGCGGCAGCGTCTGGGGCTTCGGTCCACGAACTTCCAGATCGACATTTCCGGCGATACCGTGACGGTGGACGTCAAGGGGTTCGGGCACCGGGTTGGCATGAGTCAGTACGGCGCCAAAGCCATGGCGGAGCGGGGTCAGAGCTACCGGGAGATCCTGGCCTGGTACTATACCGGCGCGGAACTGACCGAGGCGGTATAAAAAAGCCGGTTTCCGAAAGGAAACCGGCAAAATCTTTTCTGCTTGATCAGCCCGCAACAGCAGCCGTGGGGAGCAGGCTCAGGACAAGGGTCAGGACCATGAACGCAATGGCGACCCACTTGGTGGCCTTGGCCAGCTTGGCATCCCAGGTGTTGGCCTTGTTCTTGGAAAGGAAGCTGTCCGCGGCACCGGCGATGGCACCGGAAAGGCCGGCATTCTTGCCGGATTGCAGCAGGACCACGCAGGTCAGAAACAGTGCGGTGAGCACCTGAATAATGGTCAGAATTGTCCGAAGCATAGTATCCTCCATCTTGCCGCGTTACGGCGCTGCGGCAGCCGAAATATCATTATGTGGTGCGTCTTTCCGCACTCGTACGATATATACTATCATGTTTCCCGTTGATTTGCAAGGGAAAATTTCAGGAATTTCCACCCGGATTTTCGAGGGCACGGGCCGTACAATCCGGGTCCAGCGTATGGACCGGACAGGGCGGCTCCGGCGCCTCCGGGAAGGGGAGCAGGGGCAGGTACAGATAGGCGATGCCCCGCCATGCGCCAAGCTTATATCCGAAGTTCGGAAGGATCCCGCTGTCCCGGAATCCCATGGCGTGGTGAAAGGAAAAGCTGGGCTCGTTGGGACAGGTGATGATGGCGCAGGCCGTCCGGATCCCCTGGGCCCGAAGCAGGTCAAACAGCGCCCGGTAGAGCCGGGATCCCACTCCGGCGCCCCGGCAGTCCCGGCGAACGTAGATAGACGTCTCCACCGTCCAGCGGAAGGCGCCCCGCTCTCCAAACTCGTGGGCGTAGGCGTACCCGAGGATCTGTCCGTCCGATTCCGCCAGCAGATAGGGATAAAAGGCGGAGATCTCCGCAATGCGGCGGCGGAATTCCTCCCGCGAGGGAACGGAGGTCTCAAAGGAGATGGCGGTTTCCTCTACATAGGGCCGATAGATCTCCAGCAGGACCTCTGCGTCCTCAGGGCGGGTGAAACGCAGGGTGATCACTTGGTGACCCAGGTGCCGGTGGCGGCGCAGGTCAGATAGGCGTTGATGAACTTGTCCAGATCGCCGTCCATGACCCCGTTGACGTTGGAGGTCTCGCAGCCGGTGCGGGTGTCCTTCACCAGCGTATAGGGCATGAACACGTAGTTGCGAATCTGGCTGCCCCATTCGATCTTCTGCTGGACGCCCTTGATGTCGGAGATCTTGTCCAGATGCTCGCGCTCCTTGATCTCCACCAGCTTGGACCGGAGCATCTTCATACAGTTGTCCCGGTTCTGGAACTGGCTCCGCTCGGTCTGGCAGGAGACCACGATGCCGGTGGGCTTGTGGATCAGCCGGACGGCGGAGGAGGTCTTATTGATGTGCTGGCCGCCGGCGCCGGAGGAACGGTAGACCTGCATCTCGATATCCTCGGGACGGATCTCCACGTCGGCGCTGTCGTCGGTGATCTCGGGAATGACCTCCACGGCGGAGAAGGAGGTGTGACGCCTCGCCTGGGAGTCAAAGGGGGAGACCCGGACCAGCCGGTGCACCCCGTTTTCTCCCTTCAGGAAGCCGTAAGCGTTCTCACCCTCGATCAGGATGTCGGCGCTCTTCAGGCCGGCTTCCTCGCCCTCAAGGTAGTCCATGATTTTGTAGGAGAAACCGTGCCGCTCCGCCCAGCGGGTATACATCCGGTAGAGCATCTGGCACCAGTCCTGGGCCTCGGTTCCGCCGGCCCCCGCGTGGAAGCTCATCAGGACGTTGTTGGCGTCGTATTCGCCGGTGAGCAGCGTCTCCAGCCGGGCCTGCTCCATCCGCTCCTCCAGATCGGTGTAGCCGGTCACCAGCTCCTCCAGCATGGAGTCGTCGTCCTCTTCGATGGCCATGTCGCAAAGAACCAGCAGATCCTCCCGGTCCGCGCACATCTTCTCATAACCGGAGATCTTGTTCTCCAGCTGACGGATCTGCTTTGTGACCTTCTGGGAGTTCTCTGTGTCATTCCAGAAGCCATCGGATTCCGCCATGGCGTGGAGCCGCTCCAGAGACTCCCGGGCGGCGCCGAGGCCGAGGGAATCGCCCAGGGCGGAGAGCTTCGGCTCCAGATCGGTCAGCTTCACTTTATACTCTTCAAATTCAATCTTAGCCATATTTCAAACCACTTTCATAGATTATATCGTGTAACTAATCTATTATACTGAAAAAATAGACGGCTGTAAAGACCCCGCAGCGCGAAAATGCGCTGCGGGGTGTAGGTTTGTCAATGATGTGTTACACATAAGGGAAAGTAAATAAGACCTGTTTAGGAGATTGCCAATTAAGCGGACGCATGGGAAACTGATTATACTTACGGTTCCAAACCGCAAGTTGATTCTGGTAGTCCTGGAACG
>JAFUFT010000097.1 GCA_017469795.1 Oscillospiraceae bacterium | reverse complement strand
GTGTTTGGGATCGTGGATGTCCATGGGAACCGGCAGTTCCGGACAGCCTATGTGGAAATACCAAAGAAGAATGGTAAGAGCGAGCTTGCTGCAGCGGTTGCGCTCTATCTTCTGTACGCAGACAATGAGCCGTCAGCGGAAGTGTACGGCGCGGCAGCCGACCGGCAGCAGGCAAGTATCGTCTTTGATGTGGCGAGGCAGATGGTGGATATGACACCAGCGCTCGTCAAGCGGTCGAAGATCATGGCGGCAGGCAAGCGCATCGTCAACTACAGCAACGCCGGTTACTATCAGGTACTTTCGGCGGAAGTTGGAACTAAGCACGGCCTGAATGTTTCCGGCCTGGTATTTGACGAGTTACACTCGCAGCCCAACCGGCAGCTTTATGATGTGCTGACCAAGGGCTCTGGTGATGCGAGGGAGCAGCCTCTGTACTTCTTGATTACGACTGCCGGAACCGACCGGGAATCGATCTGCTACGAAGTGCATATGAAGGCGCTCGATATCCTGCAGGGAAAAAAGATCGATCCGTCCTTTTACCCGGTGGTCTATGGCCTGCCGGATGACGCGGACTGGAATGATGAGGCAAACTGGTATAAAGCCAATCCGTCCCTTGGATATACGATCAAAATCGACCGCGTCCGGGCCGCCTATAAGGATGCACTGGAAAATCCGGCGGAAGAGAATGTGTTCCGCCAGCTCCGGCTTGACCAGTGGGTCGGGAGCTTAGTGGCGTGGATTCCCGAACATGTGTATGACAAGGGAGATATCCCGATTGATATGGAGAAACTGAAAGGCCGTGATTGTTATGCGGGGCTGGACTTATCCAGTACGTCTGACATCACGGCTTTTGTGATGGTGTTCCCGCCGGAGGCAGAAGGAGAAAACTATATCGTTCTGCCGCATTTCTGGCTTCCGAGGGAGACGCTTAAGCTGCGGGTGCGGCGCGACCATGTGCCGTATGATCTCTGGGAAAAGCAGGGCCTCTTTCATATCACGGAGGGCAATGTCGTCGATTACAACTTTGTCCGTAAGACCATAGGGGAACTGGCAGAGCAGTACCACATCTGTGAAATCGGCGTTGACCGCTGGAATGCGACGCAGCTGATCACGGAACTTGCCGGTGACGGTTTCACCATGGTTCCGATCGGGATGGGCTTTAAGGATATGAGTCCCGGAATGAAGGAACTGTATAAGCTGCTGCTGGAAGGAAAGATTACCCACGGCGGCAATCCGATCCTGAGGTGGATGGCAGGAAATGTTGTGGCGGAGATCGATGGTGCAGAGAATATCAAACCGTCCAAGAAGAAAGCGACGGAGAAGATCGACGGCATCGTGGCCCTGATCATGGGGCTTGACCGCTGCATCCGGCATGAGATCAGTGGCAGCGTCTATGATGACCCGGATCGCGGCCTGTTGGTTTTCTGATGGAGAGGAACATGATAACGCTAATGGTCATTGGCTTTCTGGTAATCCGGGAGGCTGTTTCTATTATGGAGGAAATGTACTGATGGGATTTTTAAGCTGGCTTGGAATCAGCCCAAGGGACGCGCCTCGTCTTCCGGAGATCACAGATAACGTCCGGGATTCCGGGCAGACCTTTGTGTTCGGACGGGCAGATTCCGGCGAGAAGGTGGATGAAAAAACAGCCATGCAGATTGCAACGGTGTATGCCTGCGTGCGTCTCCTTGCTGAGACAGTGGCAGGACTTCCGCTGCATCTTTATCGATATACAGACGATACCGGAAACGGGAAGGAACGAGCGAAAGACCATCCGCTTTATAAGATCCTGTACCGGCAGCCAAACCCGGAAATGACCAGCTTTTCCTTCTGGGAGACGATGGTCCTGCAGATCCTCTTGTGGGGTAACTCCTACGCGCAGGTGATCCGGGATGGGAAAAACAATGTGTTGGCCCTGTATCCCCTACCCCCTGAAAACGTGGAGGTGGACCGGGATGAGAAGGGCCACATTTACTATATCTACCATGCATACACGGACGAGGTTCCGGGTGAAACCAACAAGGATATCTACTTCCGATCGGATGAGGTCTTTCACGTACCCGGGCTCTCCTATAACGGACTCGTTGGCGTATCCCCAATCGCCATGATGAAAAACAGCCTCGGGACCACACTGGCCGTGGAGAAGTACGGCAGCGCCTTCTTCAAAAACGGTGCGCAGCCTTCCGGTGTGCTGGAGCATCCGGGAGTGCTCAAGAATCCGGAGAAGATCCGCGAGAACTGGTCCGATGTGTACGGTGGTGCCAACAATGCCCATAAGGTCGCGGTGCTGGAAGAGGGCATGAGCTACAAAGCGATCAGCCTTCCTCCGGAAGACAGCCAGTTCCTTTCGACGCGTCAGTTTGGGGTGAATGAGATCTGCCGGATATTCCGGGTCCCTCCCCACCTCGTGCAGGACATGGAGCATGCGACGTTCTCGAACATCGAGCACCAGTCGATCGACTTTGTGGTCCACACGCTGACCCCTTGGTTGGTCCGCTTCGAGCAGGCGATCATTAAAGACCTCTTGCTGCCGGATGAGCAGGATGACTATTTCCCGAAATTTAACGTGGATGGCCTCTTGCGCGGTGACTACCAGTCCAGGATGCAGGGGTATGCGACCGGCATCAGCAACGGCTTTTTATCTCCAAATGATATCCATCGCCTCGAAAATATGGATCTCATTCCTGCAGAGAAAGGCGGAGATGATTACTACCTGAACGGTGGCTACGTGAAACTGGAAGATGCCGGAAAGAATGTAACTGCGGCACCCGCACAGCCGGAGGGAACACAGACAAAGAACAGGAGGAAGTAAATGAAGAAGTTTTGGAACTGGATTCATGACGATAGCGGAGGTCGGGTGCTCCGCTTGG
>JAFUFT010000096.1 GCA_017469795.1 Oscillospiraceae bacterium | reverse complement strand
TGTTGCCGTCGCAGCCGATGCCCATATCGGGGCAGACATGCTCATGCAGGAACAGCCAGCAGCCATCCTCAAAGATGAAGTCGGCACCGTAACGCTCCCACAGCCCGCCGCAGCGGCGCTTGCCATTGCCTCCCACCGCAGAGGAGATCAGGCCGGGGGTCAGGAAGAACGCACGGGAGGTCTTTCCATCGTCGGCAACCTCAACGATATCGGTAGCCAGCGTGTGGAGGGAAAGCTCCATCAGCGGACGGATATCAAAGCCGCCGATCTCCGGCATGGCCTCGTAGGAGCCCTGGAACCGCTGGGTGGCCTGCACGTCATAGCAGGTGACGGAGCCGTTCCAGACATTCTTAAAGCCGCGCATCCGGCCGAAGGCATGGGCCCAGCTCACGTCGTCACACTGGGACCAGATCTGGCTCCACTCCTCTGTGGCATTGGCCCGGGCGTGGAGATAGGTGTGGGTCGCATGAACGAACTCGGCCTCCTGAGTGGCAGCCGCATTGAAGATTCTCTGATGCAAAGAAAGATTCTTATTCACGATCAGCAGCCTCCTTTCAGCATGGGATGGCCCTCAGGGCCGTAGCTGTTCTCCGGAGTCAGCGTCTCATAGGGCTCCGGCATGGGAGGATAGTTGTCCGCCCAGTTGTAGGTGTTGTCATGGACATTCATGGGGATGGTGGGCGTGCCGAACTCCACCGCCATCATGTCGTCCTTGGGATCGATATAGGTGGGCGCGGAATAGTCGGTGCCTGCCGCATAGTTCTGGTCATTGGCGCAGACGATATGATAGATCTTAAACTTGCCGTTCTCCTTGATGAAGTCGGCGCAGACCTTGTTGTACTGCCACTGGCCCTGCGCAGTTCCGTCCTCCTGATACTCTGTCTGCTGACCGATGGAATACCACATACCCTTGGCGCTCTGGCCGTCGGCGGAGATCCGTACAAGGGAGGTGGACATGGGGAACATGGCCATGCAGCCCGCGCCCAAGTTTGCCTCGTCGTAGGCTGTGCCGTTTTTCTCGCTCCAGACCTTGAGCTGCTCTTTTTTGCGGGCGGTATACTCGTCCACATACCAGCGCTGGATCTCATTCTTGCCGTAGTAGTAACCCCAGTTGGCGCCAAAGCTGGCCTTGGCGGCGTGCAGCGGCTCGGATACCCACAGCTCATCCAGTTCCTCCTGCCGCTTTCCGGCGGCCTGATAGTAGGAGCGCAGGCTCATCAGATCGCGAACTTCTTCGATGTCCTCCACCATCTGGAGGAGGTCCTCATCATTCTTTCTGGGAAGCGGATACCGCTTGGGGATATTATGCTCAAACCATGCGGGGAATTTCGTTGCATTCCAATCTCTGTTGCTAGCCATAGATCGAACCTCCTTTCTCAAACACCGTAGCTGAAGGTCTCAGCAAAGGTGGTATAGGGCTCCGGCAGACGAGGCGTCTTCGCAGCACCGCGGGAAGCGCTGAACCGCTCCCACACGTCGGCGGGCTGGTTGGGCTCAGGCAGCTTCACGTCCTTGAGGGACGCAAACTCCGGCAGCTCCGGATAGTCGTTCTTCGGCATGGCCCAGTCCGTTCCGTTGGGGCAGTTTGTCTCCTCCACGTGCAGCACGTGCCAGAGCTTCATCTGGCCGTCCTCTTTGATGAAGTCGGCGGCATAGTAGCTCCAGACCCAGCTGGTGATCGGGCCCTTTTCGGTGATATCAGTGATAGAACCCTCCACCATCCAGATAGCCTTTGCAGTCTGCAGGTCCTCTGCCTCCTGCATATAAAAGCTGTTCAGAGGCTCAGCCTTGAAGGGGCCAACACCATACAGTTCCTCGTCAGAAAGCTTCCCGAGCTGATCGGGGAAAATCTCCTGAAGGACCTTGGACTTCTTGGCAGTGGCCTCGCAAACGGCGGCGAAATAGCCCTTGACCGCCTCCCGGCCCACATAGTAGCCGTTGTTGAAGCCGACGGAGATATCGTCCCGGCCGGCAAACAGCGTGTCTACCAGTGTGTCCTCACGGCAGAGCAGGCAGCTTGTGACATACTTGCCCATGATGTTCTTGATCTCACGGCGGTCCTCAAACCGCTCAACGCGTTGTTCGATCGAACTCATATGATTGCTCCTTTCGCATGATAGTTTCTGATTTGATTATATCGGAGGATACCCTTTGATGCAAATATCATTTATCTATACTTGATAACTCTTGGTTATAGAAAAAGCCCCGAGCATAAAGCCCGGGGCTCTCTTAGCCAAATCAGAACTCGCCCTGATAGTTGTCGGCGTTGTCCTTCGTGATCAGCTCGGGGATGTAGGACTGCTGATAATCCACAGCGCCCGCGGTCATCGCCTTAATGGTGTCGATCACCAGAGAAGCGGTCTGGCGGGTGGGAGTATAAGCAGTGGTCACCATTTTGCCGTCCTTGATGGCCTGGATGGCCTCGATCTGGCCGGTGATGGAGTAAACCTGGATCGCATCGGTCTTGCCGGCCTCAGCAATGGCGTTCACGCCGCCCAGGGTCAGGTCATCGTCCATGCCGTAGAGCACGTTGATCTGATCGCCATAGGTGGAGATGAAGTCAGCCATGGAATCCTGTGCGTCGGTACGGCTGGAGTGGCACCATGCGGTGTCGCCCAGGAACTGGTAGTTGGAGTTGGCCTTGATGGTCTCCTCAAAACCGGCCTTACGGTCGATGTAGTCAGCCTGGCCGGCGTTGCCGCCGATCTCAACGATGTTCAACGCAGCGTCGGCGCCGTTGGCATCGATCAGAGCCTGAGCCAGCTCAACACCCATCTCATAGTTGTTGGGGCCGCAGAAGGCGGAAGCATACTGTCTGCCGTCCTCAGCCACATCGGTACCAACCAGAAGCACGGTCACACCGGCCTCGTTGGCAGCCTGCACCCAGTCAACAGCCAGATCAGCGTCAGCGGGGAACATAACCAGATAGTCGGGGTTCTGGTCGATCAGGGTCTGAACCTGCTGGCCCTGGAGCACAGCGTCACCCTCAGCGGCCAGGTAGGAGAACTCCCAGCCCTCGGCCTCAGTGAGCTCTTTGAGGTTGTCGCAGAGGATCTGAGTCAGAGGAGCAATGGCATAAGCGATGGTGGAGTAGCCGATGGTGATCTTGCCGTCGCCGTTCCGATCCAGATCGGCAGCAGCGGCAGGAGCAGCGTCCTCAGCGGGGGCGGCGTCCTCAGCAGGAGCAGCTTCCGCAGCGGAAGCGGCACCCTCGGCAGCGCTGGCCGCAGAGGCAGCGGGGGTCTCTGCCGCGGAACCGCAGGCGCACAGCGCCAGGACCAGCGACAGAGCAAGAAGAAGTGCGAGAATCTTTTTCATGTTCATTTCCTTTCTCGGTAAATTAATTTATGCAACCGTATAAACGGACACATACTGATAAATGATTCCTGTTCCCTCAGTTTTTCTTCCGGGAGGACAGGGCGTCAACGATCAGGATCACCACCAGCAGCGCGCCGGAGACGAAGTTGGACCACTGCTGCGGCAGGAGCATCATATCCAGAGCCTTGGAGATAATGCGCATGATCAGCACACCGCTGAGCACATTGACCATGGTGCCTTTGCCGCCTACCATCTTGATGCCGCCGATGACACAGGCGGAAATGGCAAACACGTCTTTGCCTTCGCCCATGGTGTAGGTGACGCCGGCAGAATCAGACGCAAAGAGGATGGCGGACGCTGCGCAGAACACGCCGCACAGCAGGAAGGCGGTGAAGTTGATCCGATTGATGTTGATTCCGGCGAACTGGCCGGCTTCTGCATTGTCGCCGCTGATGTAGAGGCTGTTGCCGAACTTCGTCTTATACAGGATGAAGAACACAATGGCAAGCACTACAATAAAGATGATGATCGTGACGGTCAGCCACGAGGAACCGAGCTGGGCCTTGGCAATGGACCGCAGCGCATCCTTATAGGTCTTATCCGGCGTGAGAGAACCATTCTCCGTGAAGAAGTAGGAGAATCCTTTGTAAATATAGTTGGTGGCAATGGTGGCAATCAGCGGATTGACGCCGATCTTTGTCACGACCAGGCCGTTGATCGTACCGGTCAGAGCGCCGCAGGCAAGAGCGGCGATGCAGGCCACGATCATGCTTCCGGTGGCGTTGAGCACCAGCACGCATACGATAGCGGCGGTACAAAGCTGATAGCCTACGGACAGGTCGATATTTCCGGTGATCATGACCAGAGACAATCCAAGTGCCACAAATCCATACAGGCTGGCCTGAATCAGGATCGTATTGATGGACTTCCCGCCGAAGCCGTCCACGACGAAGGTGGCGATGATCAGCAGGAACAGGACGATGGCCACGGAGTTGTAATCCGTGACGAGCCGCTTGATGCGGGTGCTTGCAGGCAGTGCAACATTCTCTTTCACAGCTTACTCCTCCTTGCTTTGATCACGTCGAAACTCAGAGCCGCAACCAGAATCACGCCGGTCACGATGCTCTGAATGTATTCATTCATGCCAAGGAACGTAAAGCCTGTGGTCATGAATCCGATGAACAGGAAGCCAAGCACCGTGCCGAACATGGAGCCCTTGCCGCCGGCGATGGACGTACCGCCCACGACCACGGCCAGGATCACGTCCATTTCCTTGCCGCCGGCCGCCTGGGGATTGGCGGAGGTGGAACGGGCGATCATGACGATGGCAGCCAGCGCGCAGCACAGGCCGGTGAGGATGTAGGTCAGCATGACGCGCTGACGGGAGCGGATTCCCGAGAATTTCGCCGCCGTCTGATTTGCGCCGATGGCGTAGAGCTGCTGTCCGAAAACAGTCCGCTTCAGAAGGAACCAGAACACCACCACCACGACCGCCATGATGATAACCGGCACAGGGATGAATCCGAGGCTGCCGGAGCCGATGGCGTCAAAGATAGGGGACTGGGCACGCTCGGTATAACCCGAGGATATGATCAGAGTGAGCGCGTAGAAGATGGACGTGGTACCCAGCGTGGTGATAAACGCGTTGAGTCCCAGAGGGCCGACGAGTACGCCGTTGAGGAAGCCGCACAGGGCGCCGAACAACAGCGTCAGCAGAATCGCGGGAAGAGGCCCGACGCTCTTGGACAGCAGCGCACAGATCACCGTGAGCAGCGTCATCATGTTGCCGACACTCAGGTCGATATTTCCGGTGATCATGATCAGCGTCATGCCGCAGGCCAGGATTCCGATGTAGGTCTGCTTCCGGAAGATGTTCATAATGTTGTCGGTGGTCAGGAAGTTGCCGCCGGTGATCACGGGAGACAGGATCGACACCAGCAGGATCAAAACGATCATGGCCACGATAACCGCGCTGGAATCCAACGAGAAAAAGCGTTTGACGATATTCTGCTTCTTATTCTCCATTACGGCTCACCTCCCAGACTGCAGGCGAGGACTTTCTCCCGGGTCAGATCATCCGTGATCGGAAGCTGCGCGGTCATTTTGCCCTCATAGATGGTAATCACGCTGTCGCACACGCCGAAAATCTCTTCGATTTCGGAGGACACCACGATGATCGCCATTCCCTCCTTGGCCAGATCATTGATGATCTCATAGATCTCCGCCTTGGAGCCCACGTCAATGCCTCTTGTGGGTTCGTCCACAATCAGGACCTCAGGCTCCATGGTCAGCCACTTTGCCAGAACAACCTTCTGCTGGTTTCCGCCGGAGAGGTTGCCCACCAGCTGGTTGACGGAGGGCGTCTTGGTCCGCATGGCGGTGACGTATTTTTCCGCGTCTGCGCCCTGACGCTTCCGGTCGATGACGCCGACGGTGGAAAGCTGGGGCAGCTTCACCACGGTGGAGTTGAGGAGGATGCTCAGACGGAGCATCAGGCCCTCCTTCTTCCGGTCCTCGGTGGCAAATCCGATGCCCTTGGAGATGGCGTCCACAGGGGAGCCCTTCTTGATCTGTTTTCCATGGACCGTCACAACGCCGTCCGTGGGCTTGTCCGCGCCGAAGATGGCACGCATGATCTCGCTGCGTCCCGCACCGACAAGGCCGAAAAAGCCGACCACTTCGCCAGCGCGCACCTGGAAGGAAACATTGTGGAATTTCTCACCGGACAGGTTCTCGACGTCCAGCACAACGTCGCCCTGCTTCCGTCCGGTCTTCGGGGGATACTGCTTGTCCAGCGGACGGCCGATCATGTTGGCGATCAGCTCCTCCTGGGTCAGCTCCTCCTTGTTTTTGCTGATGATGTTCTTGCCGTCTCGGATCACGGTGATCCGGTCCGAGAGATACATGACTTCATCGAGCTTGTGGGAGATGTACACCACGGCGATATTTTTCGCCGTGAGCTGCTTGATCACGCCGAAGAGTGTCTCGGTCTCCGCCTCGGAAAGCGACGAGGTCGGCTCGTCCATGATGATGAGCCGGGCGTTTCTCGTCAGCGCGCGCCCAATCTCCAGCATCTGCTGCTGTCCCACAGAGAGGTCGCCCGCGATCGTCTTGGGCGAGATATCCATGCCGAGCTCCTTGAGGATTTCCGCAGAACGGCGGTAGAGCGTCTTGTGATCCACAAGCCCGGCCTTCATCGGCAGATTGCCGATAAACAAATTCTTTGCCACATCAAGCTGCGGGGCGATGGACAGTTCCTGATATACGCAGGAAACGCCGAGTGCAATGGCCTCCTGGGTGCTTTTGATATGAACCGGAACGCCATCGATCAGATATTCGCCGCTGTTCGCCTGATGCGCGCCGGTCATAACTTTGATCAGTGTACTTTTCCCCGCGCCATTCTCGCCGCAGAGCGAATGGACTTCGCCCTCGCGAACGTCAAAGGAAACACCGTCAAGCGCTTTGACGCCGGGAAAGGTCTTTGTGATCTCTCTGAGCTCTACAATTACTTTCTCATGCTCCAAATGAATTGCCTCCTTCCACACTGCTATGCCAAAAAACGGCAATAACGCATTATCGTATCAATTTTATCACTTTCCCTATCAATTTGCAATAGATTGTATTCAAAGAAACATCAATATTTTGTGGAAAAAATAGGAGCCTCCACCGAAAAGCACAACAAATAGTAAAAAACTCCACAGGATCGGACGATCCCATGGAGAAAATGGTCGGAGTGGCGGGATTCGAACCCGCGGCCTCATGGACCCGAACCATGCGCGATACCAAGCTTCGCCACACCCCGATGCAGGCATTATTATATCACGGGGCGGCAAAAAGTCAAGAGCAAATCCGTCCCGGCTGACCGAAATCCAGTCTTTCCGGCCGGCACGCATCTGCCCTTTCCTATTGTGTTGCCGGTTCCAGGTTCACCTCCCCGCCTGATGCTTCTGCCTGCTCGATCAGCCGGGCTGCCGTCACGGTCATTTTCAGTCCGCTGTTCATGCTCTGCTTCTGGAGGTAACGGTGGGCCTCCGTTTCCGTCATCCCCTGCCGGCTCATCAGGATCTCCTTGGCGGCATTGACGACCTCCTGCTCCCCGATCGTGCGTTTTGGCGGCGCCGGCGGCGCTGCCTTCCGCGTCAGGATCTCCCGAACGGAAGCGGCCAGCATAGTCTGCGATACCGGAGCCGTCAGCTTCATCACGGAGCCGTCCGGAAACGCCGCCAGCTGCGCTTCTTCTGCCAAAAGCACCATGCCGCAGCGTTCGGGAAGCTGATCCGACAGCTCCTCCGCCGTCATATCCAGCAGTCTGTCCCCGCAAACCACCACGTCACCGGAACGGCACTCCATCAAAACATCCAATCCGGTCCCGAAGGTCCCGGATACATCCATTCCGGCTTCCCGCAGCAGCTGCGCGATATAGGCCCGGCTCCTTTGGCCGGCAAACGCTATCAGTAACCGTCTCACCCCAAGTGCCTCCCTTCTTTCTGATCCTTTTTCGGATTTGCGATTCCCGCAGGCAATGCGGCCTCACGGATGTATGACCCGTGAATTTGCAAAGCGGACTCGCACTCCCGCATATTCCCTTTCTGCTGCCTGCTTGACACTCTCTGCGGCCAGCTGATATAATATGCGAAAAATCAAGCCACGGAGAATAGAATGCATGAAAAAGCACCGTTTTTTACCATTATTCCTTGCTGTGATCCTGTTTTTGAATCCGCTGTCTGTCCTTGCGTCCGACGGTCTGACGGAGGCGGACAGTTCCATCGAGGCGTATGATACAGGCTCCTCCCTAACGGAGGACTCATTTCCCTCGGAGGAGCCGGTTGATCCGGAGGAGGAAAATGCGGAGGAAACTGAATCCATCCCAGCGGACTCCTTCGTTCCGTCTGACCCCATCGGTCTTTCTCTCGGCGCTTCGGGCTCGCTGTTTTCCGACGAGGATTTCCCGCAGGACGCGGCGGCTGTCCTCATGATGGAGCGGACCACCGGAACCATGGTCTTCGCAAAGAACATCGATGGGCACAGGGAACCCGCCAGCGTCACAAAGGTCATGACCTGTCTGCTGGCGCTGGAATACGGCGGTCTTTATGACGTTATCCCTGTGACGGAAAGCGCGCTGGAGGGCATGGATCCCGACGGCAGCTCCGCAGAGCTCTCCCCCGGGGAGGAGTACACGCTGGAGGAGCTGCTCTACTGTCTGATGGTGGCCTCCGCCAACGATGCCGCTCTGGTCCTTGCGGAGTATCTGGGCGGGTCTCAGGACGGCTTTGTGGAGATGATGAACCGGAAGGCGGAAGACCTCGGCTGCACCGGGACGCACTTCGCCAATCCTCACGGCATGCACGATGACGACCACTATACCACCGCCAGGGATCTGGCGCTGATCTTTTCCGCCGCCATGGAGTACGAGCTGTTCCGCACGCTGATCTCCACCACATATTATGAGCTGACCGTTCCCGTCTCCCCGGCTGAAGCCGAATATGACGAGGAAACGGAAGAAGCAGAATCAGAGCAAGCGCCGGAAGTTCGGGAACTCCACACCACAGACTATCTCATCAGCACCAGCATCACCGACGAATACTACGACGAGCGGGTGCTGGGCGGAAAGACCGGGTTCACAACCCCCGCCGGCCGCTGTGTGATCAGTCTGGCCCAGGACGGAGATCTCTCCTATCTGATCGTCGTACTGGGCGCGCAGGCATGGAACGAGGACGACACGCCCTATTACGGGAATTTTGTCACAGTCTCCGCTCTGCTGGACGCGGCGGCGGCCCTGTCCGTCGTACCGCTGGCAGATGAAACGACCTCTGTATCCATCAAGGTCCCGAAGGGCCGGGGAATGGCCGACCTGATCTGCCGGGATCCGGTCTCCGCCCTGCTTCCCGCAGGCTTTGGTCCGGATGATCTGACCTCTGTTTCGATTCTGTCAGACGGATTGGAGGCGCCTCTGGATGAGGGCGTTCCCGTCGGGACCCTTGAGTTCCGCTACCGGGGCGTCTATCTCGGAAGCTCTCCCCTGCTGACGGCGGCTCCGGTGGATCTGGCCATTTTCCGTCCGGAGCGCCAGCGCATAAACCACGCCGCCTTTGGCCGGGAATATCCGGTCCCGGTCAGCGGTCCCCTCCCGCTTCCCGCATGACATAGAAACACCTCGCCGCACATAAAATGCAGCGAGGTGATTTCTTTGGGAAAGCGAATGCAAAGCTGGTTCTTTTTCGCCGCCCTGATGCTGTTTCTTTTGGCGGCGGCAGTGAGTATCCCGAGTCTGGGCGAACGTCTCTTCGGCACCACGGAGCAGCGGCTGGAAGCCGCGGCAGAACAGGCGGAAACCAGGATCCAGACCGTATGGGCAAACCTCACTCCCTGAAGCTGACGGTCCATCCGTCCGTGATCCTGTGGCTCGCTCTGCTGTTCTACCAGAGAGCGGCAGTCCTGCTTCCATTCCTTCTGGCGGCGGCAGTTCATGAACTGGGACATCTTCTGGCCCTGCGGCTGCTCCGTCATCCGATTCCTTCCATCACCCTGTCCTTTTCCGGCGCCGTCATGGAGACCGGTCTCCTGAGCTACCGGGACGAGCTTCTCGCCGCAGCCGCAGGCCCGCTGGCCAGTCTGGCGGCAGGTTCTTTTCTTCCGCTCTGGCCGGAATTCGGCCTGTACAGCGTGATTCTCGGCCTGTTTAACCTTCTTCCCCTGCCGGGTCTGGACGGCGGACGGATGCTCCGGTGCGCCGCCATGCTCCTGCTCCCTCCGGAAAGCGCCAGCCGCATCTGCAGATTCCTTGGGATCTGCACCGGGCTGGCGCTTTGGGGGTTTGCTCTGTATCTGACGTTCCGGCTGCAATGCGGGCTATGGCCGCTGCTGCTTGGCGCCATGCTTCTGACAAAGGCGCTGATCCCTTTGTTCAGCGTTTCTTGAGCTTGTGCTTTGTCCCGTCCGGCTCCACGATCGTGATTGCGTCGAGCTGACCGATGAGGCTGCGCTTGAAATCGGCGATATACTCCTTCCGGAGCATGTCCCGCTCCGCGATTTCCTCAGGAGTCAGGCCCTCCGCCTTGGCCTTATGGGCAAGCGCATTGATGCGCGCAATTTTCTCTTGTTCCATCGTTCGTCTCCTTTTTCATAGGGGTCAGCAGGATCCCCCAGCGTTCCAGCGGCGCGCCGTCCGCCTCATATCCAAGCCGCGTGTAGAACGGAAGCAGGGATTGGGGAACTTCTACAGTGGAATGTCCCATCCCCATCATTGCGGCTTTGAAATCCATGATCTTGACCAGACCGTCGCCGATTCCCTGGCGGCGGTACTTTTTTGCAACGCAGATCCGGCTGAGCATCGCCGTACCCGCGCCGCCATAGCTCAGACGTCCCGCCGCCACCGGGACATCCTCCATCATCAGCACCAGATGAAAGGCGTATCGATCCGATTCGTCCCAACCGGCCTCCGGAGGAAGCCCCAGTTCCTTGCAGAACACCTCTTCCCGCAGGGTTTTCGCCACCGTACCGTCTCCACCCGGGGGCGTCCAAATGGATGTGATCATATCTTTCCTCCTATAGAAACCGTTCCAAGACCACGGAGATCCTGCCTTTTTTTGTCTGTCCCCGCACCTCGGCCACCCGGAGTTTTCCAAGTCCCCGGACCGAGATCACGTCTCCCTCCGAAACGAGGGCGTCCGGCTTCAGCGCCGTCATGTGGTTCAGCTCCGCTTTGCCGGCGGAAATGAGTGAGGCGGCCTTGCTTCTCCCCTGCCGGAACCCGGACGCCGTCACACTGTCAAGCCGCAGGGAGGCCACCGTATCCGTGATCCTTTGGACCTTCTGCTCCGGGACCCGCAGTTCCGTCAGTTCGATCCGTCTGGTATTCACCTTTGCCCGGCCGACCTGGGTCAACTGATCGGCCAGATAGTCCGCCATCTCCCGGAGAACCACCACGTCGCAGTGGCCCTCCTCGGGCAGGAGATCCCCGATGGTTTCCCGTTTGATCCCCTGACCCATCAAACTGCCGAGAAAATCCCGGTGGCTGAGGGTATCGTAGCCGGAAAAGCTGACCCGCAGGGCGCAGACCGGGCTGTCGCTGCTGTAAAAAAAGTCATCCGGCATATAATAATCCGGGATATACGCGGCGATCTGCCGCTCCGCCCCCGGATAGCCGCCGAAAAAAGCCGGTTCCTCCAACCCGCCCCGCCGGGCCATCTGCAGGACCAGGACCTGTTCCCTTCCGGTGAGGAACCCGGAGGACGCGGGGCAGTTCCGCCGGCTTCCCGCCGAGAGCTTGTCCCAGACATGGGCCAGAAGCACCGCATCCTCCGCCGATTCCGACAGGGACTGAATGAGTTTCTGCTTGTCCATGGACACACCTCCCGGGAATCATTCTATCATAAGGATGCGGTTTGCGCAACTCGATCTGCCGCCGGTTAATCTCTGCAGTCCCTTTATTACGATAAATGGTTACATTATGTAGTTGAAAAAAGAAATATGTCGTATTATAATCGAAAAAAGATTGTGTGGATTTCGTGTAAATCAGATGTCAAACACCACATAATCAGACGAAAATGCATTCAGGAGTAAAAACATGAACCGTATTCAATATCTGCTGCACTGTGTCAAGCATCTCGACTTTCAGCGGTTTCGGGATTCCATTCGGGACACCGCCAACGTCTCCCACCGTCCCAGTGCCCTGATCGTCGGAGATATGATCTGGTGCGGCCTGCGTTACCAGGCCGGTTACAATGACTACCGGGAATTTGATTTCTGGAACCTGTCCGGACGGCAGCGCAGAACTTATAATACCCGCGGGAAAAACAATTCCATCGTGCGGCGCTACAACAGCAAGGAAAAAATGGCGGCCATCGAGGACAAAGGAAACTTCTACGCCGCCTATTCCGAATTCCTGCACCGGCAGTGGCTGGACCTCCGCAGGTCCACTCAGGAGGATTTCCTCCGCTTCGTGCAGCAGCAGCCCACCTTCATCGCCAAGCCCCCCAACGGGTACGGCGGCCGGGGGATCGACAAGATCACCCTGGAGGGATCCCCGGAGGAGCTCTACCGCTCTCTTGTGGAAAACGGTCAGATGCTTGTGGAGGAGGTCATCGTCCAGCATCCGGACCTGGCCGTGCTTTATCCCCATTCCGTCAACACCCTCAGAATGTTCACATTCTTCGACGGAACTGAGGGCCATCTGCTTCAGGCCATCCTGAAGCTCGGAAACGAGGGGAAATTTCTGGACAACTTCTCCAGCGGCGGAATGTACACGTTTTTGGATCAGAGCGGCAAAGCCCTTTATCCCGCCGTGGACGGAGAAAATAATGTATTCGAAGTGCATCCCATGACCGGACAGAGCATCATCGGCTTCCAGGTCCCCTTCTTCGAAGAGGCAAAGGAAATGGTCTGCAAAGCCGCCGCCGTGACGCCGGAGCTCGGTTATATCGGATGGGACGTGGCGATCTCGGAAACTGGCCCGCTGATCGTGGAGGGAAATGAGTTCCCCGGCGTCTTTGAACCAAAGGGCCGGTTCCTGCGTAATGACCAATACGGCAGCCTTACTGAATACCGGAAATATATGAAAGTCTAAAGGCAAAAGAGAGAGGAAAGTGAATATATGAACGCAACCTTCTGGGCATTGGTGCCGCCCCTTTTGGCGATCGTTGTCAGTCTGATTACGAAAGAAGTTAACTTCTCTCTGCTGATCGGCATCATCGTCGGCGCGGGTCTGTTCACACATTTTGACGGATTTGCCATGGTCACAACCATGTTCGACGTCATCGGGGACAAGGTTCACGGAAACATCGGCGTCCTGATCTTCATCATCCTGCTGGTCATGATCGTCCATCTGATGAACCTGTCCGGCGCCACCCACGAATACGCCAAGTGGGCCGCAAACCGGCTGAAAACCCGGAAGCAGGCCCTGCTGGCCACCATGGCGCTTGGCATCATCATCTTCGTGGACGACTATTTCAACTGTCTGACCGTGGGCACCGTCATGAGCCCGATCACCGACCGGCATAAGATTTCCAGAGAAAAGCTGGCCTACATCATCGACTCCACAGCCGCGCCCATCTGCATCATCGCACCGATCTCATCCTGGGCGGCCGCGGTAAGTTCCTCCCTGCCTGAGGGCACGGGACTCGACGGCTTCACCCTGTTCATGCATACGATCCCCTTTAACTTCTATTCCTGGTTCTCTCTGATCCTGATCCTGCTGACCACGGTTCTGGCGGTGGATTTCGGCAAAATGCGCAAATACGAGCTGGAGGCCCGGGCAAGTGAGCTGGTCCGGGAATCGCAGCAGGAGGAAGCCCACGGCAAGGGCAAGGTCTTTGACCTGATTCTCCCCGTGGTCTCCCTGATCGTGCTGTCCATCGTGTCCATGCTCTATACCGGCGGATTCTTTGATGGCGGCATCAGCATCGGCGACGCCTTCGCGGGTTGTGACGCCATCGTGGGGCTTGCCATGGGCGCGGTCTATACGGTGATCGTGGTGGCGCTGCTGTATCTGCCCCGCAGGATCGTGACGCCGAAGGTGTTCATGGACGGCCTGGTACAGGGCTTTGTCAACATGGTCCCCGCCACGCTGATCCTGGTCTTTGCCTGGACGCTGGGCGGCATCTGCGGCGGCGATTATCTAGACGCGGGAGGTTTCGTGGCGGCTCTTGTGGAGAAATACCACGTGGTCCTGAACCTGATGCCCGCAATCTTCTTCCTGGTTGCGCTCTTGTTGGCGTTCTCCACCGGAACATCCTGGGGCACCTTCGCCATCATGCTTCCCATCACTGCTTCCGTCTTTATGTTTGAGATGAAGCCTTTGACGGTCCTGACCACAGCGGCGGTCCTGGGCGGAAGCATCTGCGGTGACCACCTCAGTCCCATCTCCGACACTACCATTCTCAGTTCCACCGGCGCCGGTTGCAACCATGTCAACCATGTGGAGTCTCAGATGCAGTACGGCGGCCTGGTGGCCGGAACCACCTTCCTGGTCTATCTGATCTCCGGCTTTATTGAGAATTCACTCATTGGCGGAATCGCCGGACTGCTGATCGGTGTCGCGCTCCTGCTGGCCTTCGTGCTGATTGCCAAGTGGCACTACCGGGGTGAGCCGGGCCTTAACTGATCTCGTCTATGATTTCCCGTCCGGACTCTGGAATGTCCGGACGGGAATTTTTTCAAATAATGATTGTAATTTGATACATTATTTTGTATACTTAATTTTGTATTTTCAAGCAAGAAAGGGCGTGAAAGCTTGCCCATCCAATACCGGCACGAATGGAAGCACGAGATAACCTGGGCGGATCTTCTGGCCATTCGCGCAAGACTCCGGGCCGTGGCCCAGCCTGACCCGCACGCGATCGACGGGAAATATCTGATCCGAAGCCTGTATTTCGATAACCTTGACGACAAGGCCCTTCGGGAGAAGCTCAACGGCGTCAATATGCGCGAAAAGTTCCGGATCCGCTACTATAACGGGGACACCTCCTTTATTCAGTTGGAGAAAAAGAGCCGCCTCAACGGCGTCGGGACGAAATTCAGCGCCCCCATGACTGCGGAAGAGGTGCAGAAGGTCCTCGACGGGGACATTGAATGGATGTGTTCTTCTCCCCATTCCCTGATCCAGGAGCTGTACTGTAAAATGCGGTATCAGCAGCTTCGGCCCAAGACCATCGTGGACTACACCCGGCAGCCCTTTATCTACGGCCCCGGCAATGTCCGTGTCACCTTCGACTACAACATCCGCACCAGTCTCTCCTGTCTTGGATTCCTGGACTGGAACTGCACGACCATCCCCGCCGGAGAGGCGCCCATCATTTTGGAGGTCAAGTGGGACGACTACCTTCCCTCCATCATTCGGGACGCAGTTCAGACGCCGGGTAGAAGAGTCGGCGCGTTCTCAAAATACGCCCAGTGCAGAATATACGGTTAAAACAAAAAAATCCTTAAAGGAGCGTTTCTTATGACATTCAGTGACATCTTTAAATCCAGCTTTCTGGAGAACGTTGCCGCCGTCAGCATCCTGGACATGGCGCTGGCCCTGATTCTGGCCTTCGGTCTGGGACTGTTCATTTTCCTGATCTACAAAAAGACCTACTCCGGCGTCATGTACTCCTCCAGCTTTGGAGTAACGCTGGTGGCTCTTACCATGATCACAACGCTGGTGATCCTTGCGGTCACATCCAACGTGGTCCTGTCTCTGGGCATGGTGGGTGCCCTGTCCATCGTCCGGTTCCGCACCGCCATCAAAGAACCTCTGGACATCGCGTTTTTGTTCTGGGCCATTGCCGGCGGCATCGTGCTGGCGGCCGGTATGCTTCCTCTGGCCATCTTCGGCAGCGTTCTCATCGGCGTGATCATTCTGATCTTTGCCAACCGCCGCGATATGTCCAATCCCTACATCGTCGTGCTCCGCTGCGACGGGCATGACAGCGAAGCCAAGGCGCTGGAGTTCCTCGGCGCCCGCATCCGGAAGTACACCGTCAAGAGCAAAACCGCCCAGAGAGGGCTGGTGGAGCTGAATCTTGAGATCCGCATGAAGGACGACAACACAGATTTTGTCAATGAGCTCTCCGAAATCGGCGGCGTAGAAAGCGCCGTGCTGGTCAGCTATAACGGAGATTACATGGGATAAGGGGGCCTGGCCTTGTCAACGCACAAACATATTGATCAGATCTGCGTTGCCGTGCTCCTGTTGACGATCCTGCTTACCGCGCTGTTCATGTTTGGAGACCGGTTTGGAATACAGCCCGTTTCCGATGGCGACCAGGAGGATGAATCCGGCTACTTTACCGGCAACGACCTCGCCTGGGACTGGAACCGCGCCTCCGCCACCACGATCGATCTCAGCGCCTCCACCGTGACCGGAGGCGGCGCCTATTTCTTCAATCAGGATCTGTTTTTGTCCGGCAGCGGATACTTCGTTCTCTCCGGCGAAATGGAGGGCCGTGTCCTGGTGGATGCGGGCAGCGGCTCTAAGGTCTGGATCCTGCTGGATGGGGCGCAGATCTCCTGCCCGGACGACGCCTGTTTCCAGGTACTGCAGGCAAAGAAAGTGTTCCTTACGCTGGCAGACGGATCTGACAATCGGCTTGTCAGCGGCTCGGATTTTTCTCCGGAGGCTCTGGAGGCAGGCCGGGACGGCGCTGTGTTTTCCAGTGACAACCTGACCGTCAACGGCACAGGCTCCCTGACGATCCAGGCCGGTTACCGGCACGGGATTGAAGCCAACGACGGCCTGCGCATCACCGGCGGCGATATTCACATTACCGCGGCCGGTGACGGCATAAGTGCCAACGACAGTTTCCGGCTGTGCGGTGCCGGTCTGACCATCGAGTCAGAGGACGACGGCATTGTCATAAAGGATCCCTCCGGATTCTTTTACCAGGAGTCCGGCAGTTTGCGTATCTCCTGTCTCGATGACGGGATTCGGTCCTCTGGAGATGTGACGATCGCAGGCGGAAGCTGCAGCATTGACGCTCCCAGCAAAGGCATCCGCGCCGACGGCATCGTCACAGTGTCCGGGGGCTCCGTACAGATCGACAACTGCGCCACCGGCATGGCTGCTTCGGATTTCAAAATCGACGCGGACGTGACGATCTACGCCAAATCCGAGGAATACAAAACGCTGGAGCCAGATCAGAACATGGACGACCTGCTCTCGGTCATCACCGAGCAGAGCGAAACACTCAAAAGCGCAAAGCCTCCGGTGGTCTATACGGCCAGAACCTGGATGTGGACGGCTGGGTCATTTCTGGTGATTCTGCTGGGAATCGGCGTAGCGCTGATTTTCAAACGACATTAACACAGAGAACCGGCACGGCGATCGCCGTGCCGGTTCTTTTTTATTCATTCGCCTCAAAATACTGCGCCACAGACTGAACCGAATTCGTCACCATATCCTCCATGGCCTGGTCGGTGAAGTAGGCCATGTGCGGAAGCATCAGGACGTTGGGCATGGCGTCGAGGATCGCCTTCTGCCTGCTGCTGACCAAAGTGTTTTTGAAATCCCGGTAGTAGATGCTGCGATCGCCGTCGAATACATCCAGCCCCGCAGCGCTCAGGTGGCCGGTTTCCAGCGCCTCGATCAGCGCGTCTGTATCCACCAGCGGTCCTCGGGCGGTATTGATCAGCACCGCACCCTGCTTCATGGCGGAAATCCGCGTCCGGTTCAGGAACCGGCAGGTCTCTTCTGTGGAGGCCAGGTGCAGCGACACAATATCGCTCTGCCTGAGCAGTTCCTCCAGCTCCAGCCGCTCCGCCACGTCGGAAAGCTCCGGTCTGGGACTGCGGTTCCAATAGCAAAGCCGACAGCCGAAGCCCGTCAGATGCCGCAGCACCGTGGTTCCGATCCGTCCCGCGCCGATCACGCCCACCGTCAGATTCGGCAGTTCCCGGCCCAGATATCCGGACATGGTATAGTCCTGTCCCAGATACCGGTACATCATGGGCTTGACATGCCGGAGGACCATCAACATCATCATGATGGCATAATCGGCAACGCTGGCAGGACTGTAGGTGATGTTGAACACCGGGATCCCAAGGCGCTCGCCGATTTCCCGGTTCATATGCTCCATCCCGATGGTACGGGTCACTGCGGCCCGGATTCCCATCCGTTTCCACCCCTGCCAGAGTTCCTCCGTGATCACCGTATCGGAGATCACGTTGACCGCATCTGCGCCCCGGAGCAGTTCCAGATTCCTGACGGAGGGCTTGTCCTCCGTGAGTGTAAATGAAAAGAATCCCTGCTGTTCCAGGCTGCGGAAAATCGGAAGCTCCTCCGGCTGGACTGCGTACACTGTCATTTTCATGGGATCACCACCATTATTCCGAGATCTCCCCGCAGAGGTTCCGGCCGAACAGTTCCCGCACCTCTGCCGGGTCTTCCGTCTGCCCCAGAGCCCACATGAGCTTTGTGACCGCTGCCTCCGTGGTCATATCGCCCGCAGGGATCACCCCGGTCTCCAGGAGCCGCCGTCCGACCTCGTAGATCGTAAAATTGCTCGGCTCATACAGGCATTGGCTGCAGGCCGCCACTACAATGCCCCGCTGATGGAGCATCCGCATTTTCTCGAGAAGATCCCGGTGGTGGAAATGTAGTCCGCCGGCGCCGAAGGTCTCCAGCACAATGCCCCGGTATCCGATCTGCGGCAGGAGATCAAACAGCTTTGGATTGGTGTTGGGGATCAGCTTTATCAGCAGCACGTCCGTGGAGACCCGGTCCCGCAGGACCAGCTCCCCGTCCGGCATAAATGTGGGCGGATAGACCCGCAGGCCGTCGGCAAAGATCTCACCCAGATACTGAGCGTTCACACTCTCAAAGGCGTCAAATCCCATGGTGCGGACCTTGACCGCCCGGCACCCCCGGATAATATGCCGGTTGAAGGCCACGCTGACACCGGAAATCCCGGCCTCCACGGCGGCCAGTGCGCAGAACAGGTTGTTCCGGGCGTCCGTCAGCATATTCTCCATGGGGATCTGGGAACCGGTCAGCACCACCGGCTTCCGAAGGCCCTGCAGCATGAAGCTCAGCATGGAGGCCGTATAGGCCATGGTATCTGTGCCGTGGGTGATGATAATGCCGTCGTAGTCCGATATATTTTCATAGACACAGCGGGCCATGAGCTGCCACTCCTCCGCCTGAATGTTGGAGGAGTCCAGATTCAGGATCTGCCGCACATGTACGTCAAAGCGGCCTTTCAGATCCCCCAGGGATGCGATCAGTTCCTCGCCGCTGAGTCCCGGCTCCAGGCCGTCCGCCCCGGGCCGGGAGGCTATGGTGCCGCCGGTAGAGAGCAGAAGAATGTGTTTCATCGTCAAAAGTCCTCTTCGTCGAAGGGCATGTCGTCCAACCCCTCTGCAGAAGGCGCATCCGCCGCCACCGCCCTGGGGTTGATCCCCACCATACCTGCCCATTGCTCCCTGGTGATCAGGAGCTGCCGGGGCTTGGATCCCTCAAAGGGTCCCACGATTCCCTTTTCCTCCATCTCATCCATGATCCGGGCCGCATGGGCATAGCCCAGCTTCAGCCGGCGCTGCAGCATGGAAACAGATGCCTGCTTCGTATCCAGCACCACTTCCACTGCGTCCGCCAGCTGCGGATCTCCGTCGCTGTCCGAGGCAATCGCGCTGTCGCTGTCTGCGCCGGAGGCCGCCGAGGAGGCTGCGTTCTGCTCGATCTCGTTGAGGATCTCATCGGAATAATCCGTCTCGGAGGAGTTTTTGACGAACTCCGCCACGCTCTCCACTTCTTCGTCGCTGATAAAGCATCCCTGGACACGCTTGGGCTTTGTCGCGCCCTGGGGGGCATAGAACATATCGCCCTTGCCCAGGAGCTTTTCCGCGCCGCGGGTCCCCATGATGATGTTGCTCTCCAGCGCGGAGGAAACCGCAAAGGCGATCCTGGAGGGGATATTCGCTTTGATCACACCGGTGATGACATCCGCAGAGGGACGCTGGGTGGCGATCACCAGATGCATACCCGCCGCCCGGGCCTTTGCGGCCAGACGGGCGATGGAGGTCTCCACCTCTTTTGCGGCCACCATCATCAGATCCGCCAGCTCGTCAATGATGATCACGATGCGGGGCATGGGTTCCAGTTCGGGATCTGTGGCCGCTTTTTTGTTGTAACCGGCCAGGTCCCGGACTCTGGCCGCCTCAAACCGGTTATACCGGCGGTCCATCTCTGTTACGGCCCACTGCAGAGCGCCTGCCGCCTTCTTCGGATCGGTGACCACAGGGATCAGCAGATGGGGTACGCCGTTGTATATGGACAGCTCCACCACCTTGGGATCGATCATGATCAGGCGGCACTGCTCCGGGCTGTCCCGGTACAGGAGGGACACAATGATGCCGTTCATGCACACGGACTTACCGGAGCCGGTAGTACCCGCGATCAGCAGATGGGGCATTTTGGAGATATCGCCGATGATATAGTTTCCGCTGATGTCCTTGCCCACCGCGAAGGCCAGAACAGACTTGTGGCTGCGGAACTCCCTGGAGTTGAGCACCTCCCGGATCGGCACGCTGGTGACGATGGAGTTGGGCACCTCGATGCCGATGGTGGAACTCTTTCCGGGCACCGCCGCCACGTGGACCGACGTGACGCCCAGCGCCAGCGCGATATCGTCCTGCAGGGATGTGATCTTGCTCATCTTGACGCCCGGCTTGAGTTCCATCTCATAGCGGGTCACCGCGGGACCACGGACCACATTGTTGATCTTGCTGTCCACGCCGAAGCTCTCCAACGTCTCCTCCAGCCGCCGGACATTGGTCCGCATTTCCTCCGTGTTGTCCTCTCTGGAGGACTGGGCTTCCGCCAGCATTGTCATGGGCGGGTACTGATAGACCGGCTTTTCCTGGGCCTCCGCGTCGGTCTTTTTCTCGATCTCCATGGCCACCTGGGCCGCGGCCAGCTTGGCCTCCCCGTGGCTGACCTTTTTCTCCTTCATGACCTCAAGGGCGGATTCTGACAGCTCCTCCAACGGGACCGGCGGTTCCGCCGGAGTCTCCCAGATGGGCTGGATCGTATCCGGCTCCGACTCATTCACAGGTTCCGGAACGCCCATTTCCTGCCGGACAAGTTCCTGCACTTGGGCGGTATAGTCGTCATGAATGGTGATATTGAACGGTGACGGCTGCGTCTTCGGCCGCTCCTGCACAGGTTCCCGTTTTCTGTTCTTCCGGGAACGACGGGTGAAAATGAGGTCCTCATCCTCCGGAAGTCCGTCCGGCTCCGACTCCTCCAACTCATCCAGGGAGAGCTGATGGGCCTGCTGGACCTTCCCGCCGAAGGGCAGGTCAAAGCTGCGCTGACGGCGGGGCTGGTCGGCAGTCCGCTCCGCCGGGACCTTCGGCCGCACCACAGGGGTGGCAAGGATCCGGAGATCCGCACGGGTGTCGTAGGGCTCCGGCTCCTCCTGCGGCGGGTTCTCCGCCTCCATCTCGGAAAGAGCCTCCCGGCGCTTTTCCGCCCGGTTGTGGATCATCTTCGCCGGCGACAGGCGCAGCATAAAGACCGCCAGCACCAGAATCGCCAGAATCAGCACCGGAACGGCGCCGGCCCGGCTCAGAAGCGCTTTGAGCATCTGGGCAATCGCGCCGGAGATCAGGCCGCCGGATGCCATCTCCGTGCCGGTGGACCACAGGCTTTTCAGTATGGAAAACCCCGGCTGAAAATCGATCTTGCAGAACAGCGTATGGATCAGCGCGCTGATTGCCGGCACCACCAGTACCGTAGAGATCACCCGGCCCCGGATCGATTCCTCGTGCATGAAAAACAGGATCCAGGCAATATAGAGCAGCGCCACCGGCAGGATCCAGGTCCCATATCCCAGCAGGCCCTTGAAGACCATGCTCAGAAAATCCAGAAAAACGGCGCGCACGCCCACCAGGCTGAGCACCAGAAACAGCGTCAGGAACAGAAGCAGAATCGAAAACGCCAACCGACGGATCAGGGAAGACCGGCGCTCGGCCCGCAGTTCCTGCTCCGTCTTGCTGGTCGCCTGCTGTGCTTTGGAGCGGGGCGCCCGCGCAGACGCGGCAGTTGCCTTGGCGGCCGAACCGGCCTTGCTGCCGGAAACGGCATTACGCTGTGCCATGAAATTCCTCCTTTATGCGATCAGGGAAAGCACCAGTGCGATGAGCCCGGCGCCCCAGCAATAATAAGCAAATCCGCCGAAATAGTTGTGCGCGGCCAGATACCGCAACAGGCGGATGCTGAAATAACCGGATACTGCGGACGCTGCCATGCCGCACAGATACCGGGGCAGCATGGCCGGATCGATCCCGGCGCTGGCAGCGTTATAGATACTCACCACCGTGGCGCCCAGCACCGCAGGGACAGACAGCAGAAATGAAAACTGCACCGCGAAGCTGCGCTTGAATCCGCACACCATTCCCATGGAGATCGTGGTCCCGGAACGGGACAGTCCCGGTACAACCGCCAGGACCTGCGCCAGTCCCACCGCCAGCGCATGGAATCCTCTGGCGTCCTGAAGCGTCTTGGTCCCTCTGGAGAAGCGGTCCGAGAAAAACAGGATCAGACCGTTGATCATCAGCATCAGGCTGACCAGCGCGGTGCTGTGATACATGATCTCCACGTAGTCCTTCACCAGCATGGCAAGGACCAGCGGCAGAGAGCCGATGATCAGAAACAGGGCCATCCGCCGGCGGTTGAAATTCTTTCGGGTGGTTTTTCCTTTGTCCGGTCCGATGCCGATCAGGCCGAACCCGCCCCGGATCACCCCGCGGATATCCCGCCAGTAGACGGCCACTACGGCCGTCAGGGTCCCCAGGTGCAGAAGCACGTCGAACAGCAGGTCCGCTTCCTCCACATTGAATATATTCTGAAGCAGCACCAGGTGGCCGGAGCTGGAAACGGGAAGGAATTCCGCGATTCCCTGCACCAGGCCAAGCAGCACTGCGGTAAGGAATGACATCATTGATCCCTCCCACGTCAAAGCACTTTATTATAGCACAACATTATGTTAATCTCAACTTTTTCTTGCAGCGCGGGAAAAGATATTCTCCCCGGACCTTCCGCGCAAAAAGAACGCACCGCAAAACGCTCGGTTTGCGGTGCGTCTCACTTTTAATCCATATCCCGGACGCCCTTCCAGATGAGCGCCGCACAAAGCAGCGTCACCAGCGTCAGCATCACCATGCCCAGCGGAACGGAGCCTCCGTTGGCCCGGGCCGCCAGGATCACCTGGACCGTACTGATCAGACAGACGAGGAAGCAGACGCTGACCGCCGCCGCAATAATCATACAGGCCTGTTTTTTACTAAATTTCATTCGTTATCCCTCTTTGTCCCGGCGGATCAGGAGCCGCATGGCGTCCACCGCAGTCTCCACCGCCTCCGTGGTATCGTAGCATTTAGGATCCTCCAGACCAAGCTCACGTCTGGTCTGATTGGCAAATACCGTGAGGATCGCTCCGGCGCGAAGCCGGCGCACGGCGGCCACGAGGAACAGCGCCGCAGACTCCATTTCACTGCATTTCGCGCCGCACCGCAGCCATGCCTCCCACTTGTTTTTCAGCTCATAGCTCACCGCCATGGAGTCCGGGTCATGTTGGCCGTAGAACGCGTCCTTGCACTGGACAACTCCCAAATGATACCGGTTGCCTCTGGCCCGGGCCGCATCCCGCAGCGCCTCCGTCACGTGGAAATCCGCTACGGCGGGAAACTCAATGGGGCCGTATTCCCTGCTGGTCCCCTCCATACGGATCGCGCCAGTGGCAATGACCACATCCCCGCCCAGCACTTCCGGGTCCATCCCGCCACTGGAGCCCACACGGATAAAGGTATCCGCCCCACAGTGGGCAAGCTCCTCCATTGCGATGGCCGCAGAGGCCCCGCCAATGCCGGTGGAACAAACGCTGACCTGTTCCCCCTCCAGCGTCCCGGTGTATATTTTGAATTCCCGATGGAAACCAACCTCGTGATACTCATCAAACAGGGCGGCGATTTTCTCACATCTTCCCGGGTCACCCGGCAGCAATACATATCTTCCCACATCGCCTGGCCGGATCTTCAGGTGGAATTCCTCTTCCGGAGAATAGACAAGCGCCATTTCAATCCCTCCTTCTTCCTCATTGTAGCCTATTTCAGTGGCGGATGCAACGAAAACCTGGTCTGAAACAGTATTTCTCCGGGCATACTGTTTTGGGGATGATATGGATGGAAATAAGAACAGATCTGGCCATGGAAGCCGAGGCCCTGCATCGCGGAAAAAACCTGCCCCGCGGCGTCTGCGTGCGCAGAGAGACCTGCTGCGGGGTGGACGCTGATGTGGTTGAGATCCGCACCACCTGTGCCGCTGCGGCTGTGGGAAAGCCCAAGGGGACTTACATCACGCTGGACATCGGGCAGGTCCTCCACCGGGAACGGGACAGCTTTTCCAGGACAGCCACCGCCATCGCGACGCATCTGAAGGGGCTTCTGGCCCTGCCGCCCTCGCTGCCGGTTCTGGTGGCGGGACTCGGGAACCGGGAGATCACGCCGGATTCTCTGGGGCCTCTGACCGCAGATCACATTTTCGTAACACGGCATATGCTCCGGGAGATGCCGCGGCAATTCGGCCGGTTTCGGCCGGTCAGCGCCGTGATTCCGGGGGTTCTCGGCACGTCGGGACTGGAGACCGCAGAGGCGGTTCGGGCGTTCCAGCAGAAGGTCGAGGCAGCGGCAGTGATTGCCGTGGACGCCATTGCCGCCCGGGATACCCAGCGTCTTTGCAGCACCGTTCAGCTGTCCGACACCGGGATCTGCCCCGGCTCTGGGATCGGCAACCGCCGTTCCGCGCTGAATGAAGAGACTGTTGGCGTCCCGGTGATCGCAGTGGGCGTCCCCACCGTCACCGACGCGGCCACCATGGCGGCAGAGCTGTTCCGAAGGACCGGGGCCAACCCCGATGAAGATGCCCTGCGGACCGTTTCCTCCGGCATGATCGTCACGGCAGGCGACATGGACCGTCGCGTGCGAGAAGTCTCCCGGGTACTTGCATTTGGAATCAATCTTGCACTGCAGCCGGAACTGAATCTGGATGATCTCACGGACCTAATTTACTGAGTTCTCCCCGATAATACACAACTTGTAATATAATAATGGTTATGTCAACGCCATATTCATTTTTCGGGAACTCCTCTCTTTTTCATGTATGTGGAAAACTCAGTGGAAAATGTGCAAAACCCTTGCAAATCCGACTTTTTCGCCTGCGAACCATTTTGTAAAGGTTTCGTAACATCTGAATATGATATTGAATAACCACAAAATAACGTGTTTTTATTGTTAATTATGCAACTGAAACACAATTTATGCCAGTTTTACGCCTGTGGTGCATGTTCTGCATCCGCATCCTGCATGGCCGCCGCAGAAATCCGGTTTTGGCTATGATCAGTCTCCGTGCTCCCGGAATCCTGCGGATTTTTTTAGAAAAAAGGCATTTTCCCTCTTGATTTTTCTGATAGAATTCTGTATAATCATTTTCTGCATGGTAGTAAATATCGGTATATTTCCTGTACCGTTAAGATCGATATGTGGAGGAGGTGTTTTCGTGCCCAATATCAAGTCTGCCAAGAAAAGAGTTCTCGTCTCCAAGGCTCAGAACGAAATGAACAAGGCTGCCAAGTCTCTGCTCAAGACCAACATCAAGAAGTTCCAGAGCGCTGCCGAGACCGGCGATAAGGATGCCGCTGCCGCTGCCGCCAAGGTTGCTGTTGCCACCATCGACAAGTCCGTCGGCAAGGGGATCCTCCACAAGAACACTGCCGCTCGCAAGAAGAGCAGCATCGCCCTGAAGCTCAACAGCCTCTGATTTAGAAATCCGCCGTCTCGAATTCAGATTCGGGACGGCTTTTTCTCTTGTATGGGAGGCGCCGATGTTGTATAATACACCGGAGAAGAATCAAAACGGAGGTTCAAACATGAATTACGCGGAAGAATCCCTGAAGCTCCACTATCAGTGGAGAGGAAAGCTGGATACCGTACCGAAAATGGAAGTCAAGACCAAGGACGATCTTTCCCTGGCCTATACCCCGGGCGTGGCCCAGCCCTGCCTGGAGATCCAGAAAGACCCGATGAAAAGCTACGAGCTCACCGGCCGGTGGAATACCGTGGCCGTGATTACGGACGGGACCGCCGTCCTGGGTCTGGGCGATATCGGACCGGAGGCAGGCATGCCCGTTATGGAGGGCAAGTGCGTGCTGTTTAAATCCTTCGGCGGCGTCAACGCTATTCCCCTCTGCCTGCGGACCAAAGACGTGGACGAGTTCGTCCATGCGGTCTCCCTTCTTGCCGGTTCCTTTGGCGGCATCAACCTGGAGGACATCTCCGCCCCCCGGTGCTTCGAGATCGAGCGGCGTCTGAAGGAATGCTGTGATATTCCCATTTTCCACGATGATCAGCACGGAACCGCCATCGTCGTTCTTTCCGCCATGATCAACGCGCTGAAGGTCGTCGGCAAATCCATCGATGAGATCAAGGTGGTCACCTCCGGCGCCGGAGCCGCCGGTATCGCCATCATCAAGCTGCTGATCTCCATGGGTCTGCGCAACGTCATCATGTGCGACCGGACCGGCGCGATCTACGAGGGCCGGGACAACCTCAATCCCGCCAAGGAGGAAATCGCTGCTATCACCAACCGGGAAAAGGAGAAGGGCTCCCTTGCCGATGTGATCCGCGGGGCCGATGTGTTTATCGGCGTTTCCTCTCCGGGAACCGTTACCCCGGAGATGGTAAAGACCATGGCGCCGAACCCCATTCTCTTCCCCATGGCGAACCCCACGCCGGAGATCATGCCGGACGCCGCGCTGGCTGCCGGCGCAGCAGTGGTGGGCACCGGCCGCAGTGATTTCCCCAACCAGATTAACAACGTTCTCGCTTTCCCCGGTATTTTCCGCGGCGCTTTTGACGTCCGGGCCAGTGACATCAACGACGAGATGAAGATCGCCGCTGCCCACGCGCTGGCAGGTCTGGTTTCTCCGGAGGAACTGAGCCGGGACTATATCATCGTGCCTGCTTTCGATCCCCGTGTGGGTCCTGCCGTGGCACAGGCGGTGGCAGACGCTGCCAGACGCACCGGGGTCGCCCGGATCTGACCGATACTGAAATCCAAGAACGGCGGATCTCCGCCGTTCTTTTCGGAGGTGAAGCACCATGGCATTATCAGACGCCGTCACCATGCTGAGAGGCGTAGGCCGCTCCAAGGCCGCGCTGCTGGAAAAGCTGGGGATCCGAACGCTGGAGGATCTGATCACCTATTTTCCGCGGACCTATGAGGACCGGACAAAACTCTGCACCATCTCTGAGCTGATCCCCGGAGAACCCCGGTGCTTTACCGCCATGGTGGTCACCCAGCCAAGGACCAGCTACATCCGGCGCGGTCTGAACTCCACCCGCTGCAGCATTGCCGACAGCTCCGCTAAAATTCGCGTCACCTGGTTCAACCAGCCCTGGATGAGCAAAAATCTGCAGGCCGGCGAGACCTACTGCTTCTACGGAACCCTGACCGGAGACGAAAAGGGAAAGCAGATCCTCAACCCCGTGGTGGAGCGCCTGGATGGGCCGCCGGTGGTGACGCGCTGCGTGATCCCGATCTATCCTCTGACAAAAGGGCTCTCCTCCAAGGCACTGCAGAATCTGATCTTTCAGGCCATGGAGCAGGAGCAGCTGCCGGACTATCTGCCCCGGGACCTGATGGACGGCTTTATGCCGCTGCGCCCCGCCTATACGGAGGTCCACCGGCCCACCTCGCCGGAAACTCTGAAGCTGGCCCGGGAGCGGCTGGTGTTTGAGGAATTTTTCCTGTACGCCCTCGGCATTTCCATGATGAAAGCCCGCCGGGACCGGGAGAGCCACTATCCATGTCCCTTGCCTGTTCCGCGATCCTTCTATGCATGTCTTCCTTTTTCTTTTACCGCCGCGCAGCAGCGGTCATTGGACGAGATCTCTGCAGATCTCTCCTCCGGGCGGCCTATGAACCGCCTGTTGCAGGGCGACGTGGGCTCCGGCAAGACCATGGTGGCCCTGGGCGCCATGCTTCAGGCCGTGGAAAACGGCTGTCAGGCAGCTTTGATGGCGCCGACGGAATTGCTCGCGGCCCAGCACTATCAGACGATCTCGGCTTTTCTGGAACCGCTGGGGATCCAATGCGCACTGATTACCGGCTCTCTGGCCGGGGCAAAGCGCCGGCGGCTGATGGACTATGTGGCGGTGGGCGCCGTAAAGATCGTGATCGGCACCCACGCCCTCTTTACAAACACCACCGATTTTTACAATCTGGGTCTGGTGGTGATCGACGAGCAGCACCGCTTCGGCGTCCGCCAGCGCGCGGCACTGGCCGCAAAGGGCAACGCGCCGCATATGCTGGTCCTCTCCGCTACCCCCATTCCCAGGACCCTTGCTCTGATCCTCTATGGCGATCTGGACGTGTCCGTGATCGATGAACTGCCCCCCGGCAGGCAGAGCATCGAGACGTTCCTCGTCAGCAGTGGCTACCGTGAACGGCTCAACGGGTTTATCCGGAAACAGGTGGACGCCGGACATCAGGTCTACATCGTCTGCCCTGCCGTGGAGGAGAACGAGGACACCAGTCTCACCGCTGCGGAGACCATGTTTGAGACCATGCAGAATACATTCCCGGATCTTCGGGTGGGTTTGGTGCACGGGAAACTCCGGTCCGAGGCAAAGGATTACGCCATGGCCCAGTTCCTTGCCCATGAGACGGATATTCTGGTTGCCACCACGGTGATCGAAGTGGGGGTGGATGTGAAAAACGCGACACTGATGATCGTAGAGGACGCGGACCGGTTCGGTCTGAGCCAGCTGCATCAGCTGCGGGGCCGGGTAGGCCGGAACTCCGAGCAGTCCTACTGTGTGCTCGTCTCCGACAACCGGAATCCGGAAACCAGGAAACGTCTTCAGGCGCTGTGCCAGACCAACGACGGTTTCGCCATCTCTCAGCAGGATCTGGATCTCCGGGGCCCCGGCGATTTCTTCGGGCAGCGGCAAAGCGGCCTTCCCGTGTTCAAGAACGCCTCTCTGGCAGAGGATCTGACAGTTTTGAAACAGGCCCAGGCTGCAGCGGATTCCTTCCTTTCGACGCATCCCGATCCGGAGGATCCCGCCTACGGGCCGCTGTTCGACCGGGTGCGGGAGCTGTTCGACCGGGCCGACGACACCTTCAACTGAACAATTATCCCTCCTGATTCATAGTCTGAAAGAGACAGGTTTCAGGAGGGATTTTTTATGTGCGGAATTGCAGGAGAGATCCGGCTGAAGGGCCTTGCTCCGCGGCCGGAGCATTTTTATGGGCAGATACTGCGCAGCATGGAGCGCCGGGGACCGGATCAGGCGGGTTTGTTTGCCGACTCACGCTGCACGCTGCTGCACCGGCGGCTGTGCGTGATCGACCCGGAACATGGACAGCAGCCAATGACCATCGGGCCGTGTACCATTGCCTACAACGGGGAGCTCTACAACGCCGGCGATCTGAGAACGGAGCTGGAATCGCTGGGCGAACACTTTACAACCCACTCGGACACCGAGGTCCTTTTGCGGGCCTATCTGCGGTGGGGCGCTGGGACGCCGGAGCGGCTCAACGGTATCTTTTCCTTCGCCGTCTGGGACGCGCGGAACCAAAGCCTCTTTATCGCGCGGGACCCCATGGGCGTCAAGCCGCTGTTTTACGCGCTGCGGGGAGACACTATGTTTTTTGCCTCCGAACTCAAGACACTGCTCCTGTTCCCGGAAATCCAGCCGGAGGTGGACGCCAGAGGACTATATGACCTGATGTTTTTGGGGCCGGGCAGAACCCCGGGATGCGGCGTGTTCCGAAACGTATTCGAAGTGCTTCCCGGATACATGGGGACCTTCGACGAACGTGGGCTGACCATGACGCCGTACTGGACGCTCCGGGACGGTCCCTGTGAGGACTCCTTTGAAGCGTGCGTTGAGCACACCCGCTTTCTGGTGGAGGACGCCATCCGCAGGCAGCTCGTGTCCGACGTTCCCTTGGGCACCTTTTTGTCCGGCGGTCTGGACTCGTCCATCATCTCTGCGGTGGCCGCCCGGGAAAGAGGCGGCGTTGACACGTTCTCCGTGGATTACCGGGATAACGACCGGTATTTCCGGTCAACAAAGTTCCAGCCAAATTCCGACGCTCATTTCATCGGCATCATGGAAGAAGCCATCCATGCGGGCGGGCATCACATCATTCTGGATACGGACGCACTGGTGTCCGGTCTTATGGAGGCGGCGGAAGCCCGGGACCTTCCCGGTATGGCAGACGTAGACAGCTCTATGCTGCTCCTGAGCCGGGCAGTACGGGAATACGTCACCGTGATCCTGTCCGGGGAGTGCGCGGACGAGATATTCGGAGGCTATCCCTGGTACCGGGACCCGGAGATCAGAGCGATCAACGGATTCCCCTGGGCGCAGACGACCCGTTACCGTGCCTCCTTCGCGCGGCAGGAGCTTCTCGACTGGGAGGATCCGGATGAGTTTGTGCGGAGGCGGTACGAAGAGACGCTGTCTTCCGCAGACCTCACGCCCGGACTGACGCCGCTGGAAAAAAGAATGAAGGAAATGATGGTGCTCAATCTCCGGTGGTTCATGCAGACACTTCTGGACCGCAAGGATCGAATGTCGATGTGGTCCGGGCTGGAGATCCGGGTCCCGTTCTGCGACAAGCGCATCGTGGAATATCTCTACCGCGTGCCCTGGTCCTATAAGGATTACAAAGGACGCGAAAAGGGTCTCCTTCGGTACGCGTTCCGGGACCTTCTGCCCGCGGAGATCACAGCACGAAAAAAGAGTCCCTATCCGAAGACCTGGAACCCCGATTATATGGCCGCAGTCTCTGACCTGCTCCGTCAGGAGCTTCAGGGCACCAATTCTCCCCTGCTGGCATTCCTGAAAAAGGATGCGCTTCTGGACCTGTGCAGCGAGGACCGGAGTCAGCCCTGGTACGGACAACTGATGACGACGCCCCAGACCATCGCCTATTTCCTTCAGATGGCCCACTGGATGCGGGTTCGCAACGTCAGTGTGATCCTGTAAAAGCATCAGCCCGGACGCTGGTCCGGGCTGATCCATTTATAACAGAGATTCATATAATGTCTGATACTCTTCCGCCGGTTTCCTCCAGGAGACGTCTGTCTCCATTCCCCGGCGCTGAAGTCTTTCCATGGCATCCCGGTTCAGATACAGGGTTTCCGCCCGCTCCAGAGCCTCTGTGAGTGCCTGAGCCGTGAATTCAGCAAACACAAGGCCGCAGCCCTGAGGATGACCGCTGTCATAGGGTGCGACCGTATCCCGGAGTCCGCCGGTGGAACGCACCACAGGGACCGTCCCGTAGCGCATGGCCTGCATCTGCGCCGTGCCGCAGGGTTCCTCAAGGGATGGCATCAGCAGGAAGTCCGCCCCGGCAAAAATCTCCGCGGCGTTTTCTTCGGTATACGGCAGGATCGCCATTCTGTCCGGGTAGCGGGCCTGGAGCGCCTGCATCTGCTCCAGGATATCCTTCTGGCCGTCGCCCGTCATCACCAGCTCACAGCCGCGCTCCAGGAATGCCGGGATCGCCTGCGCCAGAAGATCCATCCCCTTTCGGGGCAGCAGACGGCTGACACAGCCGAATACCGCGGCAGATTCTTCCACAGCAAGGCCCCTGTTTTCCTGCATGAACCGCTTATTTTTGCGTTTCGTTGCGAGGCTGTTTTGGTCGTAGGGGAATCTGACTAGCGCGCTGCGGTCCGGTCCGGCATCCTCCGGGATCCCGTTCCGGATTCCGTGGATCTCATGGCTCAGGATCACCTCCGCCAGCGGTCCGGCAGCGTCCGGCGCCGTCAGTTCCCGGGCATAGGTGGGGCTGACCGTGGTCAGGCAGTCCGCCGTTTCGATCGCCCCCTTCATCAGATTGACATTGCCGTCGAGTTCCATGGTCCCTTCGGCAAACAGGATCCCCGACAGGCCGAACACATCTGTCAGCGTCTCATAGCTGAAATCCCCCTGGAACTCCACGTTGTGGATGGTGAACACCGTTTTGATGGGACGGAAGGATTGGTTCTGCGCATAGTAATCCCGCAGATAAAAGGGAACCAGCGCCGTCTGCCAGTCGTTGCAGTGGATCAGCTCCGGACGCCAGTCCAGATACCGCAGCATCGCGCACACCGCCTTGGAGAAAAACGCGAAGCGCATATCGTCGTCCGGATAGCCGTAAAGCCTTTCCCGCCCGAAGCAGCGTTCATTTTCAATGAAATACCAGATCACGCCTTCATATTCCATTTTATAGAGTCCGCAGAACGCCGTCTCCAGAGCGAGATCCACCGGATAGCTGATCATGAACTCCATCTGCTCCCGATAGACATCCGAAATCCCCTGATACAGGGGCATCACCACACGGATATCAACGCCCCGGGCCGCCATCGCCTTCGGATACTCGCCGGCGACCTCTCCGAGTCCGCCGTATTTCGCGAACGGGAACGCCTCGCTGACCGCATAAAGCACTTTCATCTCTTCCATGCTCCTTTCGCCGGAGTCCGGCGCATCTCGAAAAGCCCACAAAGCAGACAGGCTTTGTGGGCTTTTGATTACTCAACAGAGATCAGGTAATAGTATACAGGCTGGCCGCCTGAGAGCACGGTGACCTCCGCGTCCGGGCAGACCGCGGCGAAGATCTCGCCGGCCTTTTTGGCCTCTTCCTCCGTGGTGTCTTCCCCATAAAAAATGGTGATGAACTCACTGCCGAGCTCACTGGCCTTTTTCGCCAAGCCGCCGAGCAGGATGTCGATGCTGCGGTCAGTGCCGAACAGCGCGCCGCCGCAAAGGGCGAGATAATCTCCTGCGCTGATGGCATATCCGTCAAAATCAGAGTTGCGCGCCGCATAGGTCACCTGCATGGTGGTTACGCCCTGAATGGCGTCAGTCATCGTGGCTTCGTTTTCCTCCACAGAGGCAGAGGGATCCAGATTCAGCATGGCCGTGATTCCCTGGGGAACCGTGGCGGTGGGCAGCACGACCACCTGCTTTTCGCTCAGGCGCTTGCATTGCTCTGCGGCCATCAGGATGTTTTTATTATTGGGAAGCACGATGACCACCTCAGAGGGAGTGGCGTCGATCTTCTTGAGGATATCCTCCGTGGAGGGGTTCATGGTCTGACCGCCGAAGACGATCTGATCCACGCCCAGATCCCGGAACATAGCGGCGATCCCTTCGCCGGCGCATACGGCCACCACGCCGTATTTCTTTTCCGGCGCAGCGATCTTGCGGACGTCGTGGCTGCCGGGAGTCCACTCCTCCTGCTGCTCCAGCTCCTCCTCGATCTGCTCAAGATCATCGGTGGTCATGGCCTTCCGGCCTGCAGCGACGTCCTCGACCTGGGTCCGCATATTCTCGATCTTAGCCAGTTCCAGCACGCCGTGCTTTGCAGCCTCCGTCAGGGCGGCGCCGGGAATGTCGGTATGCACATGGACCTTGAAGACCTCGTCGTCCTCGCCGATCACCAGACTGTCGCCGATGCTGTCGAGATAGCGCCCGTAGGCCTCCAGGTCGCAGTTCTCGCCCTTTCGGACGATAAACACCGTGTCATAGGTGAAGGTAAAGTTGGAAAAATCCGCCGGCATCGGTGCTTCTTCCGCCGCCGTTTCCGTTCCTTCACCCGCCACGACAGGATTGCCCAGCATGGCCGCCTTCATGGCCTCCAGAATCAGGACAAAGCCCTTGCCGCCCGCGTCGATGACGCCGGCTTTTTTCAGCACAGGGTTCTGATTGACCGTCTCCTCCAGCGCAGCCCTTGCGCTGACGATAGCCACATCCAGGATATTCTCAATGTCATTGGTCTCCGCGCAGGCTTCCGTGGCGGTCTCCGCAGACACCCGGGAAACCGTCAGAATCGTTCCCTCCGCCGGCTTCATGACCGCCTTGTAGGCGGCCTCCACGCCGTTGCTCAGGGCGGCGGCAAAGTCCTGTCCGTTGGCGGTAGTTTTTTCCTTCATGTACTTGGAAAATCCACGGAACAGCAGGGACGTAATAACGCCGGAATTGCCTCTGGCGCCCCGCAGAAGGGCTGAAGCGGCGATCTCCGAGCAGCGTCCGACGGTGATGTCATCAGACGCCTTCTGCAGCTCTTTCGCAGCGTTGCCCAGCGTCAAGGCCATATTGGTTCCTGTGTCGCCGTCCGGCACCGGGAATACGTTCAGATCGTTGATCTGCTGTTTATTCAGATCCACGGAAGCGGCCGCGCTGATGAACATGGACTTCAGCTCGGCACCGCTGATAAACTCTTTCAAATGTGTTGCACCTCCGGGATGAGAAATCTCTCATCGTGATAACTGTCAGTCCACGCTGATGGAATCGATATAGACGTTCACCGTCTTGACCGGTACGCCGGTCATTTTGGTCACTTCATAATTCACACGATTGATGATACTGGGGCCGATCGCGGCGATGTTGACACCGTGATCCACCATGATGTGCAAATCAATCGTTACGGTATCATCTTCATTATAGGTGACCTGAACGCCGCGGTCCATGGACTCCCGCCGAAGCAGATGCACCAATCCGTCGCTGACAGACCGTGCCGCCATTCCCTTGACACCGAACGCCGCGGAGGCAGCCATTCCGGCGATATTGGAAAACACCTCGCTGCTGATGGTGACAACACCTTTTTCCGTATTCAGACGCATCATAAGGATTGACCTCCTTTTCAGTCTCTTGGTGAATATCAAAGATACTGCATCATATTGTATTATATTTCCGGGAAAATCACAAGAGGAAATTTGTTTTTTCCGGGTTTCTCTCCGGGATCACACCAGAAGGGAAGGTTCCCAGCAGGCAGGCGCAGGAATCTCCAGCAGCTCCGCCACAGTGGCAGCCACGTTTGCCAGGCCGAGGCCGGGCTGGGGCACCTTCAGAGTTCCCTCCCCGCCCAGCATCACGAAGGGCACTGGAGACAGAGAGTGAGCTGTACGGACCTGGTATTCGCCTTTTTTGTTCTTTTCCAGCATTACGTCGGCGTTTCCGTGATCCGCGGTGACCAGCAGGGTATAACCCAGCCGCTCCGCAGCGTCGATGATACGTCCGAGCTGCCTGTCCAGCGCTTCCATGGACTCCACTACAGCGTCGAACACGCCGGTGTGTCCAACCATGTCGCCGTTGGGGAAATTACAGCGGAGGAATCCGTATTTCCGGCTCTCCATGGCTTCGATCAGGCAGTCGGCGATCTCCACGCATTTCATTGCGGGTTTTTCATTGAAGGGGCAGTTGTCCGAGGGGATCTCCACATAGGTCTCCAGTTCCTCGCTGACCTTTCCGCTGCGGTTGCCGTTCCAGAAGTAAGTCACATGACCGAACTTCTGGGTCTCGCTGAGGGCGAACTCGTTGATCCCGTGCTCCACCAGCAGCTCCGTCAGGGTATTGGTGATGCAGGGCGGCTCTACCAGGAACCGGCCGGGAATATGGGCGTCGCCGTCGTACTCCAGCATACCGGCATACTTCACGTCATGGAAATCACCCCGGTCAAACTTGTCGAAATCCGGATCATCCATGGCGCGGCTGATCTCCAGAGCCCGGTCTCCCCGGAAATTGAAGAGAATAAAGCTGTCCCCGGGCTGAACGGCTCCCACAGGCTGCCCGTTCTCCGTAATGACAAACTCGTGAAGGTCCTGATCGATGCAGCCGGTCTCGTCCCGGTAGGTCTCAATGGCGGTCTTGGCATTCGGGAAGGCCCGGCCTACCCCGTGGACGTGGCAGTCAAAGCCGCGCTTCACCATTTCCCAGTCCGCCTCATAGCGATCCATGGTGATATACATACGGCCGCCGCCGGAGGCGATCCTGCCGCAGAAAGTTTCATCATTCAGCTCCGCCAGCACGCCCTCCAGCTGTTCCACATACTGCAGCGCGGAGGTGGCGGGCACATCCCGGCCGTCCAGCAGGATATGGCAGAACACCCGCCGGATTCCATCCTTTTTGGCCTGCCGGATCAGCGCGATCAGATGGTCGATGTGGGAGTGGACGTTGCCGTCGGACAACAGTCCGAGAAAATGCATGGCGCCGCCGTCCCGGCACCAGTCCGTCAGCTCCTGCCACGCGGCGGACCGGAAGATCTCCCCACTCTGAATATTAACGCCCACCAGTTTCGCGCCCTGGGCGTAGATCTGACCGCAGCCGAGGGCGTTATGGCCCACTTCAGAGTTGCCCATGTCCTCGTCCGTGGGCAGTCCCACCGCGTCACCGTGGGCTTTGAGCTGGGTATGGGGATTATTCTTCAGGAGATTGCAGAGATTCGGCGTTTTCGCGTGAAAAACCGCATCGCCGGGCCCCTTGTCTCCCAGGCCGACGCCGTCCATCACAACCAGAACTACAGGCTTTTTCATAAAACAGACTCCTTTATCATTGGATAGAAATGTTCCATACGTTTGATTGCTTTCATTGTACTCCTTTTCCGGTCTTTTTACAAGAGGAAACTAAGCGGCACGTGAAAAGGCCCCGGGTCTGCCCCGGGGCGCTGTCACAGGATGATGCAGATCAATCCTCCGCTTCCCTCGTTGATGATGCGCTGGACGGTTTCCCGCAGCTTCATGCGGGCGTCCTCCGGCATCCTGGCGAGTTTTGTATTGAGTCCTTCACTGACCAGTTCAAACAGAGATTTCCCGAAGATATTGCTTTCCCAGAGCTTTTCCGTATTTCCCTCATACTCTCCCAGAAGATAGTTGACCAGATCCTCCGACTGCTTTTCGTCCCCCACCATAGGACTCAGGACCGTGGTGATATCCGCGCGCATCATGTGGATCGACGGCGCGCTGGCCTGGAGCCTGACTCCGTAGCTGCCGCCCTTCCGGACGATCTCCGGCACCTCCAACGTCATTTCCTCCGTCGTGGGCATGACGATCCCGTATCCTGTGGCGCGGACCTGCTCCAGCGCCGAGGCAACCCGGTCGTATTCCCGCTTTGCCTCCGTCAATTCCCGCAGGCATGCCATCAGTTCCCGGTCTCCGGCAATCTCCGTTCCGGCCTCCTGGGACAGGATCTCATAAAACAGCTGCTCCGGGAACCGCAGCGTCACCGCAACGATCCCGCTGCCGGGATCCACATCCTGAATCACAGACTCCGTCACCGGCGTGTCCGCGGGCGGCCTGGAGAACACGCTCTGCGCCTGCGACAGCTTTTCCATTGATCGGGCCATGTCCTTCAGTGCCGCGTACAGTCCCGCCTTCACCGGATGCTCCTCCGGAAGCGCCGCCACCCAGCCCGGCAGATAGAACTGCAGTTCCTGGACCGGAAACTCATACAGGAGCTTTTTCAGCAGCTCCAGCATGTCCTCCCGCTCCATCGTCTGGCAGTTCACCGGGATGACCTGCGTGCCGTAGCGATCCTCCAGTCGCGCCGCCAGATCCAGCGTACTCCGATCCTGGGGATGGGCCGAATTGAGCAGCACCAGAAATGGCTTCCCGGTCTTCTGCATATCCCGGACGGACCGTTCCTCCGGCTCCTCGTAGTCCTCCCGGGGAATATCGGTCACGCTGCCGTCCGTGGTCACGATCATTCCAATGGTGCAGTGGTCCTCCATGACCTTCCTGGTACCCGTTTCCGCGGCCTCTGTCAGCGGGATCTCATGGTCGAACCAAGGCGTCGTCACCATTCTCGGAGCGCCGTCCTCCTCTGCGCCAATGGCGCCAGGCACCATATATCCCACGGAATCAATGAGCCGAACCCGCAGGCGGGTCGTTCCCTCCGGCTGGATCTCCACGCCGTTTTCCGGGATAAACTTCGGCTCAGAGGTGGTGATGGTCCTGCCGGAACCGCTCTGGGGCAGCTCGTCCCTCGCCCGCTCCCGGTGGTAGACGTTGTCGATGGCCGGAATCACCAGCGTCTCCATAAACCGCTTGACGAAGGTCGACTTTCCCGTTCGGACCGGCCCCGCTACCGCCAGGTAGATATTTCCGTCGGTCCTTCTTCCGATCTCCTCATAGATACTTTCCATGCGCGCCTCCTTTCCCGCTTTCATCGCCCCGGAATCAGCAGAAGCGTTCCCCGCTCCGGCTCTCCTGTCAGATCGTTTGCCGCCCGGATTGCCTCTACTGTTGTCCGGTACCCCTTCGCAATGTCCCAAAGGCGTTCTCCTGATCCGGTCCGCCGGATGATCAGGCCGGGCCGCTTGTCCGTCTCCTGCCGCTCTGTAATCTCCCCGTCAACCGGTTCTGTGATACTGGCAGTCCCATAGGTCCTGACGCAGACCGTGCCTGTCACCTTCACATCCGTCCCATCCAGTCCGCTTGTTCCCTCCGCCTGAAGATCCATAACCTGCACGTCGAACCGGCAGCCCTGGGCCGCCTGGGTGGAGCAGACCAGTTCCGGGAAAACGGCACTGCCGCTCCATCCGCTCTCCTCCCGACTGAGAAGCAGGACTCTGACCGGAATCGTGAAGCGCACCGTTTCCCCCTCCCGGGACTGGCTCCACACCTCCGGCATAACGCCTGCCACAAGGGGTTGTCCTCCCGCAGGCGAGGATCCTCGGCCGGTCACGGAAAACAGCTGTGTATCCAGCAGGGATTCGTAGTTCAATTCCTGCCACTGAACCTCCGTCTCTCCGCTGCAGGCGTAAAGATCCGTCACCCATGCAGGCTCCATCGTCCCGATCACGGCAGCTCTGGTCTGGATCTGCGCTGAAAGCTCCAGGCTGCTGCCATCTGCGCTCAGCCCGGCGTCCAGTCCGCACAGCGCGCTGTCAAGCTCCAGCATCTGCTCCGCCGCTTCGCACTCCAGGTCGATGTACTGGGAAAACGGCAGTTCCGCTGTGGCCGGCCGAATCTGGCCGTCCTCAGTCAGATACAGGATCGAGAGCTTCATATTACCCCGGAAAACCGCTCTCGTCCCCGTGAGACGGGACTCCGTATGGCTCAGCTCTGCCCGGCATGCCGCTATCTTCCTGCCGGTTCCCTCCGGTTCGAACCGGATGATGTCCTCGATAGAATACCGTTTTTCCTCCATTGCCGTCATCAGCCTCAATGCCTTCGGCTCTGTCAGCGTCTCCACCTCCGGTGTCAGCGCGCCGGTGGGGTGTGTTTCCCGGCAGGGGGCATAGATTTCCAGTTCCACCGTCACCGACGCCCGGATCAGGAGCTTTCTCGGATTGACCAGATGCCCCTCCACCCGCTGCAGGGATACCTGCGCGCGACTCTTCTGATCCGGCCGGATCAGGCTGTTTTCAAACGCAAAGCTGATGGGAAGATATTGCTCGATGACTTCCGGCGCAGTCTGTCCCTCCGGCTGCACCAGGATCGAGGCACTGATCCCAGCGGCCACCGCCGCCCTCCCCTCGCTCAGTTCCCTGCCCCGCAGGAACGCCATGCCGCTTGCAGACAGCACCTCAGATACATCCGGGATGCTGTCCGGTATGATGGTTTCCGCGGATTCCTCGCCGGTCTTGGTCTCCCGCAGGACCGGGCGAAGATACTGCAGGGTCTCCGTCAAAAATTCCAGTTTCAGCGAACTCACTCCTTCTACGGGAGCCTTGGCTCCGTTCTCTAAAAGAGTTTATTCCGTCTCCTGTCACTTTAGACTATCTATTTCGCTAAAAGCAGTCCTGCGAGGACGCAACCCAGTCCCAGCAGCAGCGGGCAGAGCACACTGTCAAAAAACGCGGCAAGCAGTACACCGCACCCAAAGGCGCACAGCGCAAGTCCGATACATTCTTTTCGTCTGACCATAAAAAATCCCCCCGCACAGTCTATGCGGAGGGATTGGTTTCTGATTCAATTGGAGAAGATCAGGTAGCACGCGCCGGAAACAAAGGAGATTTGAACATTGTCCCGGGAAAACTCATTGCTGACCGTCAGGCTGCCGCCCCGGAGAACATCTCTCCGGGAGAGATCATATTTCGCGCCGGAAATGGACACGCCGGCCAGGACCGGATCCGCAGGAATCAGGGAAAAATACCGGTATCCCCGGTCCGGGATCTGATAAGACCCAGGCAGCAGGAATTCGATCCGATTCCTCTCATCCAGGATCGCCGCGTGAACGCCTTCCTTCGCCGCCGTCTCCAGCAGGCCAAGAGCCGCCATCGAATGATCCAGCCTGCCGCCGGTACAGCCGGTCAGGATCAGATTGTCACATCCATGATCCCTGGCCCACTGGTATGCCGCCTCCAGATCCGTCAGATCCTTTTCCACCGGAAGCGTCACGCAGGTCAGGCCCGCCTCGGCCCGGCCGCCGGAGTCTCCGTCGCCAATATATACCGCCGGGGAAAACCCCGCCAGGCGGGCGGCGTCCAGTCCTCCGTCTGCGGCGATGACCACATCCGGCCAGCGCCTCAACGGGTTCAGGAACTCCCACCGTCCAACAGGCGCAGACCCGAAGATCAATCCTTTTTTCGTTCCCATGCCTTTTGCTCCTTGAGCTGTGTATACAGCCGGATGTAGCTCTCGTGCCGGCTTTTCTGGATCTTCCCCTGTTCGAGGGCCTCCAGCACCGCGCATCCAGCTTCCTTCACGTGGGCGCAGTCATCAAAACGGCACCTGCCGAGATAGGGCGTGAACTCCGGAAAAGCCAAAGCCAGACGCTCCGGAGTGCCCAGATCCATCTGATCCGTATCGAACGCGGAAAAACCGGGGGTATCCATGATCCGCGTCCCGTCGGGCAAGGTGAACAGCTCCACATGCCGGGTCGTGTGGCGGCCCCGGCCCAGCTTTTCGCTCACATCGCCGGTGGGCATATTCGCCTCCGGGAACAGAGCATTGAGCAGGCTGGATTTCCCCACGCCGGAATTACCGGTGAAGGCCACGAGCTTGCCGCGAAGATGCTGTCCCAGTGCGGCGACCCCGTCTCCGGTGAAGGCGCTGAGCCGAAGCACCGTCATTCCGGTGTCACGGTAGATCTCATAGAGCCGGTCCGCCGGGTCCAGATCGCATTTGTTGATCACCAGGATCAGCTCGACCTGCTGCTGGGCGGCAATGGCGGCCACCCGGTCGATGAGAAACGGTTCCGTCACCGGGTTGACCTGGGATGCCATCATCACCAGCGCGTCCACATTGGCCACAGCAGGCCGGACAAAGCTGTTTTTCCGGGGAAAGATCTCCTGCAGATAGCCCTCCTCCCCGCTGATCCGGAAGCTGGCCCGGTCTCCCACCAGCGGCGAGATCCCGGCCTTGCGGAACTTGCCTCTTGCGCGGCAGCGGACCACAGAGCTGCCGGTGTCCACATCATAAAACCCGCTCAGCGCCCGAATGATGACGCCCTGCATCTGATCATTCATTCGGCGTAATTTCACCACCTGTACCCGGAAGATCCGGCAGCACCGATGGACCGGCCGGAGTTTCCTCCGAAGGCTGCGGAGCGACTTCCTCCGAGGGCGTCGGGGTCGGCGTCGGGGTTGGAGTGGGCGTAGGTGTCGGGGTTGGGGTGGGCGTAGGTGTCGGGGTTGGGGTGGGCGCCGGTGTGGGCGTAGGCGTCGGGGTCGGTTCCTCGGAAGGAGAAGGCGACGGAGACGGAGAAGGAGAGGGCGACGGGGAAGGACTCGGAGAAGGCATGCCGATCGAAACCTTGATGCTGACGGTGGTGCCTTCCGGAACCACCGTATCGCTGGTAATGCTCTGATAGAACACCAGTCCCGCAGGCGCCTCGTTTTCCACCTCAGTGACCTTGGCCACGAGTCCGGAGCGTTCCAGCTGACTCACCGCATCATCCCGCTCCAGATTGATCACATAGGGAACCCGCACCGTCACGGTCTCCGGCTTTTGCGCGATGGTGACCTTGACGTCGTCCCCGTAGGAAAGCGTTGCGCCGGAGGCGGGAGACGTGGTGATCACGCGTCCTTCCTCCACGGATTCCGACTCCTGGAATTCATAGCTGACGCTGAGGTTCAGCTCCAGTGCAGCCAGAGCGAAATCCGCCTCCTGCTGTGTATAGTTGGACAGATCCGGCATGGATCCGGTCTGGGGTCCCCGGGAGACCGAAAGGCGGATCGTAGTTCCGGAAACCACTTTTTTCCCTCGGGCCACGCTCTGATCACAGATCTGGCCCTCGGCATATTTGTCGCTGTAGACGTGCTCGCCTTCCACCAGATTGAGATCCGGATAGAGCTCGCTGCCGACTACCTCTTCAATGCGTTGTCCCAGGAAAGACGGCACCTCGATCATCTCGTTCTTGCTGCCGCTGTCCCCCAGCATGCTGCGGAGCAGCACCACCGCGGCAATCAGCACGACCACAAGCAGGATAGAGACAATAATGATCGGGACACGGCTGGAATGACCGGTATCCTCCTCGTCCTCTTCGTCATAGGCCTCCGGCTCATACCGGCGCTGGCGGCCTCCCGCCTGCTGCACGGACCGCTCGGCCATGGTTCTGGCCTTTTGCCGCGCTGCCTGTTGGTTGTCAGCAGGGACACGGGATCGCTGCGCCTGATTCTGGACCGGACGGGTGCCGCCGGTCTGGCTGCCGGTACCGTTCTGAGGACGCGGGGTCTGTTGGCGGGGCTGGGTCTGCTGGCCCAGCGGCGCAGCCTGACGGGTATCCACATAGGTCGTCGTACCGCCCGTTCCCGCGTTGAACCGAAACACGACCTGGGGATTCTTACGAAGGGCCTCCAGATCCTCAATCATAGCCGTCGCAGAGCTGTACCGGGCGCCGAGATCCGAACACATGGCGTGGAGGGTGATCTGCTGCAGCCCGAGGGGGATCGAAGGATTCACCTGACGGGGCGGCGTCGGGGTCGAATTGATGTGCTGAATGGCGATGGCCACCGGGGAGTCGCCGTCATAGGGCGGCTTTCCGGTCAGCATCTCATACATCACCACGCCCAGAGAATACAGGTCCGACCGGGCATCCACCTGGGACCCCTTCGCCTGCTCCGGGGAGATATAATGGACGGATCCCAGCGCTTCTCTGGTCAGCGTATTCTGGGAGGAGCTGAGCCGCGCGATTCCGAAATCAGCGACCTTTACACTGCCGTCCTTCAGAATCATGATATTGTGAGGCTTGATGTCCCGATGGACGATTCCTCTGGAGTGGGCGTGCTCGATGGCCTTGGCGATCTGGGTGGCAAAGTGCAGCGCCTCCCGCCAGGACAGGGCGCCCCGCTGCTGCATATACTGCTTGAGGGTCAGCCCGTCGATCAGCTCCATCACGATATAGTCCGCTTCGCCGGAATGATTCACATCGTAGACGGCCACGATATTGGCGTGGGAGAGCATCGCGACAGCCTGGCTTTCGGCATGGAACCGCCGCCGGAAATCTTCGTCGCGGCTGAGTTCTTCCTTGAGGATCTTCACCGCCACATACCGGTTGAGACGGTGATCCATGGCCCGATAGACCACGGCCATGCCGCCCCGGCCGATCTCCTCCAGTATTTCATACCGGCCGTCCAGCAGGCGACCTATGAATTTATCCATAACACCGCTCCTAGCAATGATAATTTCTAACAGGGATCAATAGCGCGCGAGTACCGCAGTCACGTTGTCCGGGGCGCCGCGCTTCTTCGCTATGTCAATAAGCCGCTGGCAGATCTCCGTTCCTTCTCCGCCCAGCCCTACCTCGTAGAGCATCTCCGGACGGGTGACCAGATTGGACAGGCCGTCCGAGCAGAGCAGCAGCGCGTCCCCCGGGTCCAGCCGCAGGAAAAAGCAGTCGCATTCCACGTTTTCTTCCGTCCCGACCGCCCGGGTAATCAGATTCCGGTTGGGATGGATCCGGGCCTCTTCCTCCGTGATCTGTCCTCTGGCAACCATCAGACCGACAACAGAGTGATCCTCCGTGATCTGGGTGATCTCATCCCCGGAAATACAGTAGCACCGGCTGTCTCCCACATTGACGATGTAGGAATCGCCCTTCTGCAGATACACCGCCACCAGAGTCGTGCCCATTCCCTTGAAGTCAGGACTGACCTGGGACTGCTCATATACAGCACGGTTGGCGCTCTTCACCGCGTTGACCAGCATGGAAACGATCTCAGACTGGATCATCCCCGCCCGGGAGGAATGCTCCAGATCCTGAAGAAACACCTCCGAGGCCAGGCGGGAGGCAACATCTCCGGATTTCCCGCCGCCCATGCCGTCGCAGACCACCGCCACATGGCGGTCGTCCGCCAGGTGGAGATAGCGGAAATAATCCTGATTCTGTTTGCGGACCAGTCCGCAATCTGTTGCGCCACAAATTTCCATAGTATCACCTCTTGCGGTCAATGCTCCCCGAGCAGTTGTTTCCTGCGCAGCTGCCCGCAGGATGCGTCAATGTCCCCGCCCAGGCTCCTGCGAACCGTGGCGGTGATCCCGGAACGCTCCAGGATCTGCTGAAACCGGCGGATATTCTCCCGGGAGGAGGGCTTTAGTGGGCTCTCCTCCACGTTATTCAGCGGGATCATATTTACATGGGCTCCCATCCCGGCAAGTTTCTTCGCCAGAAGCTCCCCATGCCAGCGGGTATCGTTCACACCGTCGATCATAGCGTACTCAAAGGAGATCCGTCTGCCGGTCTCGTCAAAATAGCGCCGGCAGGTCTCCAGCAGCTTGTCCACGCCGCAACTGCGGTTCACCGGCATGATGCGGTTTCTCGTCTCATCATCCGGCGCGTGAAGCGACACTGATAAAGTTAATTGTAAATGAAGGGATGCCAGTTTGTCAATTCTTTCTGTCAGTCCGCAGGTAGAAAGCGAAATATGCCGCATACTGATGTTCATCCCATCCGGATGATTGACCAGCTCCAGGAACCGGATCACGGCGTCATAATTGTCCAGCGGTTCCCCGATCCCCATCAGAACAATATGGGATACCGGCTGCCCGCTGTCGATTTGCGTAAAAAGCACCTGATCCAGGATCTCCCCGGCGGTGAGACGCCGGACAAGTCCTCCAAGGGTGGAGGCGCAGAACGCGCACCCCATGGCGCAGCCCACCTCCGAGGACACGCAGACCGTATTCCCGTATTTGTACCGCATCAGGACCGTCTCCACGCAGTTTCCGTCCTTCATCCGCCACAGATACTTGATGGTCCCGTCCTTTTTGCTCTCCTGCTTCCGCACCACCTCGGGCGCGGAGATCTCATACTGCTCCGACAGTCGGAGCCGGAGATCTTTGGAGAGATTCGTCATCTCGTCAAAGGACCTTGCCCCCCGGTGAAGCCAGGAAAAGACCTGCTTGGCGCGGAATTTCTGCAGTCCCAGTTCTTTGAAATCCTGTTCCAGCTCCGCCGGATTCATGGATTTAATGTCTTTCATGCCTGTTTCTCCATCCTGCAAAGGAAGAACCCGTCACAGTCGTTGATCCCCTGATAGAGGGTCAGCATCCCGGTTTCCTGCTCCTTCAGAGGCTCCGGGAGAACCAGCGTCCGTCCGTGAAAGTCCTTATGTGTCTGTAAAAAGTCCTGAACAACTGCCTCGTTCTCCCGGCGGAGAATCGTGCAGGTGCTGTACAGCAGGGTCCCGCCGGGTCTTACGTATGCTCCCGCCTGCTCCAGGATTCTGGCCTGAAGCGCCGGAAGCGCCTCCGTCTCCCGGAGGTTCCGGTACCGGATCTCCGGCTTCTTCCGGATCACGCCCAGGCCGGAGCAGGGCACATCCGCAATCACTGCGTCAAAGACGCCGGCCCACTCCGGACGGAATACCGAGGCGTCATTCTCCTCCACAGAGATGATCGTCGCGCCCAGCCGCTGTGCTGCCGCCTGAATCTGGGGCAACTTTCCGGCATGGACGTCGCAGGCGGTGATCTGTCCGCAGTTTTCCATGATCTGCGCCGCCGCAACGGATTTGCCGCCGGGCGCCGCGCACAGATCCAGCACCTTCATTTCGGACCGCAGTCCCATGGCAAGGACGGAAAGCCGCGCCGCAGCGTCCTGGACCTGGAACATGCCCCTTTGGAAACTGGGAAGCCGTTCCAGGCTGCCCGTACCCCGCAGCAGATAGCAGTGCTCCAGCCACGGGTGTCTGGAAACTGTGACCGACTCCTCCTGCCACGCCTGCAGCAGTTCCTCCTCCCTGCACCGCAGAGGGTTCCACTGGGCGCAGGTCTCCGGCTGACTGTTGTCCGCCTCCAGGATCTTCCCCAGCCGTTTTCCCACGGATTCCTTCATCAGATCCACCAGTTCCGCCGGATGGCTGTATCGGACGGCGTAGTCCTTCGGCATTTCCAGCTCCGTCTTCCGGCGGCTGAGGTTCCGCAGGACACCGTTGCACAGTCCGGCCTCCTGAGGGGAGCGCTGTTTTTTTGCCTGCTCCACCGCTTCATTTACCGCAGCGGAATCCGGGACCCGATCCAGGAACAGGATCTGGTACGCCCCCAGCCGCAGGATGTCCCGCAGGATGGGGTTCAGCTTCCGGCGGCCTGTGAGCAGACCGTCGATATAGTGGTCCAGCAGCGCCCGGTTCTGCAGCACGCCGCAGCACAGCGTCGTGCAGAGGGCCGCGTCTCTGGCGTCCAGCTCCGCCCGGGCAATGAGATCCTTGAGCACCGCATCAGACCAGGCGTTTTTCTGGCGGCAGGCGGTCAGCGCCCGCAGCGCCGTGGTTCTGGGCATATCATCGCTCCTCAGTCAATGGTAATGGGATGGCCCCGGAGATAATCGGCGCAACGCATCCGCTTGCCGCCCTGAGCCTGGATCTCCTCCACCAGCATCACATGTCCGCCGCCGCAGGCGATCTCCAATCCCTTTTTGGTGATGGCTAACGGGGTGCCGTCCAGTTTTTCCGTGGTTTTGTCCGTTGGCCGGATTGCGAACACCTTGCACAGTTTGCCGCCCAGCTCCATAGTGGCAACCGGCCAGGGAATCATACCGCGCACGTGGCAGGAAATCTCCCGGGGCGTTCTGCTCCAATCGATGGGCGCCATATCCTTGGTGAGCATGGGCGCGTAGGTGGCTTCCGCCGGATCCTGGGGCGTGCGGCAAGCCGTCCCGTTTTCAATGGCGGATACCGTCCTGCTCAGCAGGCCGGCGCCGGCTTCCGCCAGCTTTTCCGTCAGTGTGGCGGTGGTGTCCGTATCCTCGATCGGCACCACCGTCCGGTCGATCATGTCTCCCTCGTCCATGCCGGCAGAGAGATACATGGCCGTGACGCCGGTCTCCCTTTCCCCGTTGAGGATGCTCCACTGGATCGGGCCGGCGCCCCGGAGCTTCGGCAGGAGGCTGGCATGGATGTTGATGCAGCCGTATTTCGGAATATCCAATACCCGCTGGGGCAGGATCTTCCCATAGGCCACCACGCAGATCAGATCCGGCGCGAGCCGCTCCAGTTCAGCCACGACCCCATCGTCCCGGAAGGAGACCGGCTGGATCACAGAAAGGCCACGGGCCGCGGCCAGTTCCTTCACCGGGGAAGCCGTCAGCTTCATGCCCCGGTTCTTGGGCGTGTCGATCTTGGTGTAGACGGCAGCAAGCTCATGTCCGTCTTCGATCAGCCGCTCCAGGCAGACTGCCGCAATCTCCGGCGTTCCCATATAGACAATTCTCACGCCTGCTCCTCCTCAGCTTCCATCTCCTCCATGGCAGCCTCGTCCAGCGCGTCGAGTTCCTCCTGGGTCATGATGTGGTCCGCCCGGTCCGTAAAGAGGATCCCGTCGAGATGTTCGCACTCATGCATGAAGCACCGTCCGATCAGGCCGGAGGCCGTCTCCTCAAAGGGTTCTCCGTTCCGGTCCACCGCCCGGACCGTCACCGTCATGGGCCGGGTCACCTCGCCCCAGACGCCGGGCAGGCTGAGGCAGCCCTCCGGGCCGGTCTGCTCTCCCTCCGTGGCAATGATCTCCGGGTTGATCAGTTCCAGAATCGACCCGTCCTCCCGCTCGATCACCACCATCCGCCGCAGGATCCCAACCTGAGGCGCGGCCAGGCCTACGCCCCCGGAATCCTTCAGCGTCTCGATCATGTCGTCGAGCATTTTGTGGATCCGCTCGTTGAATACCGTCACAGGGCGGGAATGTTTCCGCAGGGCCTCTTCATCGTGTTCCGTGGTCAAAATCGTTCTCAGTGCCATATTCGTTCCTCCGTATTCAGCTCAGGGGATTGACATCCACACAGGCTGTGATATGTCCGCTGCGCCGGTCTCCCGCGAACCATTTGAGCAGGGAGGACAGCAGCGAGCGCAGTTCTTTTGTGTTTTTTGCCAGAATCGTCAGCCGGTAGTGATACCGGTTCATCACCCGCGCCACTGGCGCGGGCGCGGGGCCCATCACAAGGATCCGCTGATCCCGGAAGGTCTCTTCCCGCAGGCCCTGATTGAGCGCCTGCCGGAACAGGAAAGCCCCGTCCGCCACTTCATTTTCAAATACGCCGAAAAACTTCACCTGAAGCACATCGGCATAGGGCGGACAATAACGAAGCTCACGCAGGGAAAGCTCTGACCGATAGAAGGCGTCATAATCCTGGCAGGCAGCCTGGAGAAGCACCTGGTTCTCCGGCGTCATGGTCTGGATCACGGCTCTTCCCTTGGCACTGCCCCTGCCGGCGCGGCCCACCACCTGGGTGATCTTGGAGAAGGTATTCTCCGCGGCGCGGAAATCATCTGTATACAGGGAGCTGTCCCCGTCCAGCACCCCCACCAGCGTCACATTAGGAAAGTTAAGGCCCTTTGTGACCATCTGGGTTCCAATCATCACCGGGATCTTTTCCTCCTGAAACCGGGAGAGGATTTTATCGTGGGGATTTGTAGCGCTGACGGTATCCGCGTCCATCCGGATCGTCTCGATCCAGGGCCAGGCCGCCCTGACCTCCTCCTCCACCTTCTGGGTGCCGGTGCCGACCTGACGGTAAGTGCTGCCGCACACGGGGCACTCCCCGGTGGCAGGCTCAGAGTAACCACAATAGTGGCACATGAGCCGGCGGTTGGCGGAGTGATAGGTCAAACTCACAGAGCATCTGGAGCAGGAAGGCACGTGTCCGCAGACAGGACACAGCACCGTCCGGCTGCTGCCCCGCCGGTTCAGATAGAGGATGGTCTGCTGCCCGGTTTTGAAGTTCTGTTCCATCTCCTCCCGCAGGCGCTGGGAAAGGATGGAATTATTGCCGCTTTTCAGTTCCTCTTTCATGTCGCAAATCACGACCTCCGGCAGTTCTCTGCCGCCGAAACGGTCGGAGAGCGTCAGAAGCCGATACACGCCTGTTTTTGCGTGATACATGGATTCCAGGCTGGGGGTCGCCGTTCCCAGCACCACCGCCGTTTTCTCCCGGATCCCCCGCCAAATGGCGACCTCCCGGGCGTGATACCGGGGATTCATCTCGGATTTATAGGAGTGTTCATGCTCCTCGTCCACTACGATGAGGCCCAAATCCTTCAGCGGCGCAAATACCGCCGAGCGGGTTCCCACCACCACGGTCGCCTTCCCTGTTCGGACACGCTTCCATTCGTCATAGCGCTGTCCCACCTGCAGGGCGCTGTGCAGCACTGCCACCTGCTGGCCGAACTGCGCCGCAAAGGTCTGCATGAGCTGAGGCGTCAGGGCGATCTCCGGCACGAGGACCAGGGCGCTTTTCCCCCGCTTCAGACATTCCTCGATCAGCCGCAGATACACGGCTGTCTTGCCGCTTCCGGTGACGCCGTAGAGCAGACTCACCTGTCCGCCGGGATCCATGGTGTCCCGAATCGCTTCAAATGCAGTCTGCTGCTCCTCGTTGAGGTGGATCTCCTCCGGGGCGTAGGTCGTATCTAACTGCGGGCTCCGGAACAGTTCCCGATGGCTCAGCTCCACATATCCGGCCTTTACCAGCGCCTGAATGGATGACATCGGCGCGCCTGTAAAATACCGCAGTTCCTTGACTGAGCAGCTGCCCAGCACCGCAAGCATCTCCAGAACGGACTTCTGCAGCGGGGCTCGCTTTTTTGTCTTGGCGAAGAACACCGCCTCCTCGGAATCCACCGCCAGGGAAGCGATCTGCTCGGTTTTATCCGTCGCGTTGCGGATCAGGGTTTCTTCCGAGATGGCCATATTTTTCCGGATCAGATGCTTCAGGCCTTTATCCAGCGTCTCTTCCGGCAAGGTACGCTTCAGCACAGACGTCTCCGCCTGCCCGCCGAAGTCCCGCAGAAGCTGCGCCACCGCAAGGGCCTCCGGTGCTCGTTTCAGCTTCTCCGCCAGATCTGCGGACTGTCCCAGCGCCGTCAGGACCACTTTCCCCCGGGCGTGGAACCAGAGACCCGCCGGAAGCATGGCCCGGGCCGCGTCAAAAAACGTGCAGAAATACCGTTCCCGCAGGAAGGCTGCCAGATACAGCATATTCTGATCCAGCACCGGTTCCTCATCCAGAACAGCTTCAACGGTTTTCAGCTGCTTCTCCGCCGGAGCGTCTTCCAGAAAAAGCACCAGTCCCTCCGTGCGGCGGTTTCCCTTCCCAAAGGGGACCGTCACCCGCATGCCGGGGCGGACCCGTCCGACGAGGCTCTCCGGGATCAGATAGTCATAGGGTTTGTCGATGGCGTACACGGCGGCAGCCACAACGATTTTTGCTATGTTCAACAGGCTGCCTCCTTCCCATACGGACAAAAGCCTCCCGCCACAGCCCGAAAAAGGGGGCCGGGCGCGAGGCACGGCGGTATCCCGCCGATCCGGTTCAGCGCATATATTCTTCCTTCACGTCCGCAGTGATCAGGCCGTCGGCGATCTCATCAATAGCCTGAGACACAGGCTTCTTTTCCAGCGGAACCTTGAATTCCTCCGCCTCGATGGCCACCTGACGGGCCCGGCGCGCAATCACATTCACCAGCAGATACCGGCTGGGCACACTCTCCAGCATTTTCGGTACCGGGGGATACAGCATCATAATGATTCCTCCAAATTCAGCAAATTCATATTTCTACGGGTACGATAACCCTCCGCGGATAGGATGGTGTTGATTCTCTCCACCACGCACTCCGGCGGCGCCTCAGATACCACGATATAGTCGTATTGTTCCGCCTGGGTATATTCCCAGCGGGCTTGCTTCAGCCGCTTCTGAATGTCCTCCTCCGAGGTGTCTCCGCGGCTCCGGAGCCTGCGCTCCAGTTCCTCCCAGGAAGGCGCGACCAGGAAGATCAGAATCGCTTCCGGCGTCTGGGCCTTGACCTGCAGTCCGCCCTGGACCTCGATATCCAGGATCACATCCTCTCCGGCGGCCAGATGCTCCTCCACCGGCGTCTTTGGCGTTCCGTAGAGATTGCCGGAATACTCGGCGTGCTCATAGAAGTAGCCTTCGTCCACCAGTTTCAGGAATTCCTCCCGGGTCTTGAACCGGTAGGTGACACCCTCCTCGTCGGTAGGCCGCATGGCCCGGGTCGTGGCGGATACGGAAAAATACATCTCCGGATTTGCGTTCCGGACACCGGTGACCGCAGTGGTTTTGCCCACCCCGGAGGGCCCGGATATCACAAGCAGTCTTCCGCGTTTCATCCTTCTTCCTCCTCTTCCTCATTCCAAGAAAAGCCTGCCCGGCGGGCAATGGTCTCCGGACTGAGCCCGGACAGGATCACATGATCCGTATCCATGACCAGTACCGCTCTGGTCTTCCGCCCGCAGCTGGCATCAACGAGCATGGCCCGCTCTCTCGCCTCCTGAACCAGGCGCTTGATCGGCGCCGCGTCAGGCGACACCACCGTCAGCAGCCGGTCTGCGGAGATCATATTGCCAAAGCCGATGTTGATCAGTGTCATAGGCGGCTCCTATTCGATGTTCTGGATCTGCTCCCGGATCTTCTCCAACCCGGATTTTATGTCAACCACCGTCCGGGCCTGCTCCACATCGCTGCCCTTGGAACCGATGGTGTTGGCCTCCCGGTTCATCTCCTGCATCAGGAAATCCAGCTTGCGTCCGATCACACCGCCGCCTTCGAGCATGGAGCAGAACTGATCCACATGACTGCGGAGCCGGACGGTCTCCTCATCCACCGCTACCTTATCCGCATAGATCGCCGCTTCCTGGATGATCCTCGCCTCGTCGATGGCGGTGTTCTCCAGCACTTCCCGCATTTTCGCGGTAAGCCGCTCCTGATAGGCCGCCACCGTCACCGGACTGCGGGCCTCTACCTTTGCCACCAGTGCGAGGATGTCCCCGGATTTGGACAGGAGATCCTGCCGGAGGGCCTCCCCCTCCCGGGTCCGCATCTCGTCAAAGGCGGTCAGCGCCTGGGAAACCACACCCAAAATCGCCTCCCGGACCTCCTGCTCGTCCTCCTCCTGTTTTTCCATCAGGAATACGTCGCCGAACCGGGAGAGAGAGCTGACAGAAATGTCATCCTGTACGCCATAGTCCCGGGCGATCTGCCGCAGCGCGGAAAGATATCCCTCCACAACAGGTGTATTCAGGGTGATCCGGATATTGTCTGCGCCGGCGGAGTTGACCGTGATATACACATCCACCTTGCCCCGGGAGATCGTCTTCTGGACCAGGCTCTTTACGGCCTCTTCCGCAAAAGAATAGACCCGAGGCAGCTTCACGCCGCAATCCAGATACCGGTTATTGACAGATTTGATCTCCACGGAAATCTCCCCGCCGGAGAAGCTCCCCTGGGCCCGGCCGTAGCCAGTCATGCTTTTTATCAAAACAATCATCCTCTCAATCTGAAATATTATATCAGATTATTTCCTGTTTTGCAAGGTTTCCATCTGTCAGTGCGTCTCTTTGTTTGTAGGTGTTACAATGATGTGTGACAAAAAACTTTTGAACATGAAAACCTGCAAGCAGCTTTCATATTTCAAAAGTGATAAAAAAGTAGCGAATAGGAGTGACCTGTGTTAAGGTTGAGTTGCTCAGACAAAACCGAAAGGCAGGTGTCACCCTATTCGCTATGAATAAGATAACACAGGACATGCTCAGAAAGCAAGCG
>JAFUFT010000095.1 GCA_017469795.1 Oscillospiraceae bacterium | reverse complement strand
GGGAGTCGTTGAAGTAAGCGGGAACGGTGATGACCGCTTCGGAGACGGTTCCACCCAGATAGGCCTCCGCGTCCGCCTTGAGCTTCTGCAGGATCATAGCGGAAATCTCCTGGGGTGTGTAGTTCTTGCCGTCCACGCTGACCTTCTGGTCGGTGCCCATCTTCCGCTTGATGGAGGCGATGGTCCGGTCAGGGTTCTGGATCGCCTGACGCTTTGCCACCTGGCCTACCATGCGTTCGCCGGTCTTGGAGAAAGCCACCACAGAGGGAGTGGTACGGCTGCCTTCCGCGTTGGCGATAACGACGGGTTCGCCGCCTTCAATGACTGCCACACAGGAATTGGTTGTACCCAAATCAATACCGATAATCTTAGACATAATATTTTCCTCCTATATTCAAACTATATTTTTTACATAATAAATATGGATCAGTTCGCCGTCTGAACCATGGCGAACCGGATGACCTTGTCGCCCAGCTTGAAGCCCTTCTGGAACACCTGGACGATCTCGCCTTCCTTATAATTCTGGTCCTCCACGTGCATCACTGCGTTGTGGAGATCCGGGGAGAAGATCTCGCCGGGCTCACCATATACGGTAACGTCCAGCTTCTTGAGGATCTCCAGGAGACCGTTCATGGTCATCTCCACGCCCTTTTTGTAGGCGGCGTCCTCGGTTTCCTGGGCCAGAGCCAGCGTCAGGTTGTCAAACACCGGCAGGAATTTCTCTATGGTATCCGCTCTGGCGTCCCGGTAAAGACTGTCCTTTTCCTTTTGGGAGCGCTTGCGGTAGTTGTCGTATTCAGCGGCCAACCGCAGGTATTTGTCCTGCTCGGCCTTGAGCTGTTCCTGGGCCTCCGCCAGGGGATCGGGTGTTTCCTCCGTCTCGCCGGCGGGTGTGTCGTTTACAGCCTCATCCGCAGTCTGCGCAGCGTCTTCCGTCTCCGGAGCGGGCTGTTCGGCCTCCTGCTGCTTCTTCAAATCCTCATCCATTTACTAATCCTCCTGTAATGGGGTTTCATTCTCTTCCTGAGAGGAGGGCGGCAGGGCCTTTGAGAACATCTTGCCCAGCCCCTCGGCGAAATATGTCAGACGGGCCGCCACCTGGGCGTAATCCATTCGGGTGGGACCGACGACGCCGATCATGCCTTGCATGCCGTCGCCCAGATCGTACCGGGCCATGACCACGCTGGTCTCCTTCAGCGCCTGGGAGACGTTTTCGGGGCCCACCAGGATCTTGACGCTGGAGTCCTCATCCGGAACCGGCAGGGTGGAGATCATGTTCTCATCCAGAGAACCGATCAGCGCCTTGGCTTTGCCCACATCCTGATATTCCGGCTGGCCCAGCAGTTTGGTCTGTCCGGTGACAAAGACCTCGTTCTTCTGTTCGTCCTCCAGTGTCTTTACCGTGAATTCCACGATAACGGAGACCAGATCGGAGGCCGTTCCCGCGTTGCGCTGGAGCTTCGCCAGAATCTGCGGTGTGATCTCCCGGGCGCCCAGGTCGGTCAGAGAGGTGTTGAGCATGGCCACCAGGCTCTTCAGATCCTGAGGATCCGCGTTCACCGGGAGCTTGATGAGCTTATTGTGGACCGCCTCGGTGCTCAGAAGCAGCACCAGAATGAAGCTGTAGGGCGCGGTCTGGATCAGCTCGTAATGCTGTACGGTGATGGCCTGGCTCTTTGTGGCCACGGCGTAGGCGGGAAGGTTTGTCAGGGAGGAGATCATCTGCCCCACCTGGGCGATGGCCTTGTCGAATTCCTCCAGCTTGTCAGACATGACCTGGCTGAGGGACTGGGTCTCGTCCCGGCTCAGCCGGTAGTCCTGCATCAGCTCGTCGATATAGAGCCGGTATCCCGCTGGGGAAGGGACCCGTCCGGCAGAGGTGTGGGGCTGCTCCAGCAGGCCCTGCTCCGTCAGGTAGGCCAATTCGTTTCGGATCGTTGCGGAGGAATAGGGCATATCCGGCTGTGCCGCGATGGCCTTGGAGCCCACAGGCTCTGCCGTCGCCACATAGCTGTCCACCACAGCACGCAGGATCTTTTTCTGCCGGTCTGTGAGATTCATGCCGCGCACCTCCTTTACGTTAGCACTCGAACTCTCTGAGTGCTAACGTAACTGTACCACTACTTCCCGGCGTTGTCAATAGCAGTTTGTGAACAAATTATAAAATAATTGCCGGTAAGGGGAAATCAGGTCTTCGTCCGGTTGACGCGCAAAATGGAATTTGCTATGATGCAATACAATGAAAATGTATTCCGGCGCCTGTATGCGCCGGGTGAAAGGTCCTTGGCATGTTACAGATCAAAGGTATCAGCAAAGTATATAAGACCGGCAGCCTGGTCCAGCAGGCCCTCGACCATGTGAGCCTGAATCTGCGGGAAAGCGAGTTCGTGGCGATACTGGGACAGAGCGGCTCCGGCAAGACGACGCTCCTGAACATCATCGGGGGACTGGACCGGTACGATGAGGGCGACCTGATCATCAACGGCGTCTCCACAAAAAGATACTCGGACCGGGACTGGGACTCCTACCGGAACCACACGGTGGGATTTGTGTTTCAGAGTTACAACCTGATCCCCCACCAGACCATCCTGGCCAATGTGGAGCTGGCGCTGACCATCGGCGGCATTTCCCGGCGGGACAGGACCCGGCGGGCCGCCGAGGCGCTCCGGAAGGTGGGGTTGGAGGAGCATATCCACAAGCGCCCATCCCAACTCTCCGGCGGCCAGATGCAGCGGGTGGCCATCGCCCGTGCGCTGGTGAACGATCCGGACATTCTTCTGGCGGACGAACCCACCGGCGCGCTGGACAGCGAGACCAGCATCCAGGTCATGGACTTGCTGCAGGAGGTGGCGAAGGACCGGCTGGTGGTGATGGTGACCCACAATCCGGAACTGGCGGAGCGCTATGCCACCCGGATCGTCAATCTGCGGGACGGGGTGATCCTGTCCGACAGTGATCCCTTCGAGCCGGAACCGTCGGAGCCCGCTGTCCACAGGAACATGGGCCGGGCCTCCATGTCTTTCCTGACGGCGCTGTCGCTCTCTTTTAATAATCTCCGAACGAAAATGGCCCGGACGATTCTGGTTTCCTTTGCCGGGTCCATCGGGATCATCGGTATCGCCATGATCCTGTCCCTGTCCACCGGAGTGGACCGGTATATTCAGAGCGTGGAGGAGGAGACGCTGCAGGGTTACCCCCTGCAGATCACGGACACCAGCTTCGATCTGGCGAATTTCACGCCGCCGGATGAGAAGACGTCGGAAGAGCAGGAACAGGAGGAGAAGGAGGAAAAGGACGTCCGGGAGTGGAAAACGGTCACGAACATGTTTTCCCGGGTCAGCACCAACGATCTCCGGTCGCTCAAGGCGTTCCTGGACAGCGGGGACAGCGGTATGGAGCCCTACGTCCGGGCCATCGAATACGATTATAATCTTGCGCCGCAGATCTATGCCATCCGGGACGGAACCGTCCGGCAGGTGAACCCGGACCGGAGCTTCGCCGCCATGGGATTCTCCGCGACGGACGGAATGAACGGCCTGCTCTCCTCCTTCAGCAGTACGGATACCTTCCACCCCATGCCGGAGGATGAGACGCTCTTCCGCAGCCAGTATGAGGTGAAGGCCGGCCACTGGCCGGAGCATTACAACGAGTGCGTGCTGGTGCTCACCAGCGGCGGCCGCGTGACGGATCTGACCCTGTACACGCTGGGGCTCAAGGACCCGAAGCGGCTGGATGAGATGGTCAAGACCTTCGTGGAGGGCGGCAGCACTCAGACCGACGAGGAGGAGGCCCAGTACGATTACGAGGAGTTCCTGGGGATCGAATTCCGGCTTGTCAGCAGCGCGGATCTGTACGTCTATGACGCCCAGTACAAGGTCTGGACCGACAAGTCCGGCGACAAGTCGTTTGTAAAGGGTCTGGTGGAGCACGGGGAGACCATCACGGTGGTGGGTGTGGTCCAGCCCCTGGAGGATTCCGCCACTGCCATCCTGGCCACGGGGCTTGGATACCCTTACAGCCTGACCAGACACATCATGGAGACTGCGGAGAAAAGCAGGATCGTTCAGGCCCAGCTCTCAGCGCCCGAGATCAACGTGTTTACCGATCAGGAGTTCGGCGCCCCGGAGAAGCAGGAGGATATGGACATGAGCACCCTGTTCTCCGTGGACGAGGACGCCATGGAGAATGCGTTCCAGTTCGACACGGAAGGCATGGAGGTGGACATCGACGATCTGGACTTCTCCTCGATGGATATGGAGAATCTGGATCTGGAAGAGGTCGTCGGTTCCGGCTCCTTCGAATCCGTGCTGCCCTCTATTTCGGAGGAGGACGTGGCGAGTCTGCTCAGCAGCGTGAACATACAGATTACAGAGTCCAACGTTCGGGCCCTGTTTGAGGGGATCCTGAACGGGTATCTGACCTGGAGTGCCCAGGATCCCTCCACGGATTACAAAAAACTGCCGGAATCGGTGGAGGCCTATCTCCAGACCGAAGAACTCCGGGATCTGGTGGTCGCGGACGTGCAGGCGATCATCCAGGAAAACGGCGGCGCCGTCATCACCCAGGAGACGCTCCAGAACGTGATCTCAGAGGTCATGGCGGGCTACCCTGCCTATCTGGAGGCCAATACGCCTGAACCGGTGGTCATTGAAAACGAAGACGGGACCACCACCACGATCCCTCAGCCTCCCACCGTCGGGGTGGAGGACTATCTCCAGACTCCGGAGGCTCAGGCGATCCTGTCCCAGGCCGCCGCCGGGATGCTGGGGGATCTCAGCGCCGTTTCCATCAGCGAGGAGCAGCGGGATCGGATCCTGAACGACATCCTGGCCGGGTATCAGAGCTATGCCGCGGAGAATGACCTGCCGGATCCCACGCTGCTGGGAGAGTCCTTCTCCGAATACATGGGGACGCCGGAGGCCGGGAGCATCATTGCAGCCGGCGTGAGCTCGGCCATCGACACTTCCGAGCTGGAGAGCCGGGTGAGCAGCATGCTGACTTCCTATTCCTCGGCTCTGGGTGGCGCGCTGTCGTCTATGATGGAACAGATCGTCACGGCCCTGACCGACGCGGTCACTCAGGCCATGACGGACAGCCTCGAACAGCTCATGACAACCCTGACCGAAAACTTTGAAGAGGCGTTTCAGATCGACTTCGACGCCATCGCCGGCGCCATCTCCATGAACATGGACGAGGGAGAACTGCGGGATCTTCTGATGTCCCTGATGCCCGGAGAGGAGACCAGCTATGAGAGCAACCTGAGGAAGCTGGGATATGCCGATCCCCTGGTTCCCACCAGCATCACCATCTATCCCATAGACTTCGAAGGCAAGAGCCGGGTCAAGGAGATCCTCAACGGATACAATGACATGCAGCGGGCCTCCGGCGAAGAGGAAAAGATCATCACCTATACAGATATGGTGGACACCCTGATGAGCTCCGTGACGGATATCATCAACGCCATCAGCTATGTGCTCATCGCATTCGTGGCCATTTCTCTGGTAGTGTCCTCCATCATGATCGGTGTCATCACCTATATCAGTGTGTTGGAGCGGAACAAGGAGATCGGAATCCTCCGGGCCATCGGCGCCTCCAAGCGGAATATCTCCGAGGTCTTCAATGCCGAGACGTTTATCATCGGCGCGCTGGCGGGCATTTTCGGCATCGTGATCACGTCGCTGCTGCTGATCCCCGCCAACCACATCATCCATTCCCTGACGGAGCAGGATATCAGCGCGGTGCTGCCGGTGACGGCGGCGGGGATCCTGATCCTGCTGAGCATCGTCCTGACTCTGATCGGCGGCATCATCCCCTCCCGGAAGGCGGCCCGCTGCGATCCGGTGGCGGCGCTCCGGTCGGAATAACGAGAAGCTGTCAGAAAATACGGAACTCCCCCCTGCCTGCGGCAGGGGGGAGTTTTATGTGTATGCAGTTTATCTGCCGGACGGCAGGGTCACTTCCCGCGGCGGTCCAGCTGCGCCTCGGTGACGGGGTTCCATTTTCCGATCCGTTTCAGTTCCGCTTCCTTGTTCCAGATGAAGCTGGTCCGCATCTCCGTTCCCTCGCGGATCCGCACGAAATTGCCCCAGTGCTTGAAGAAGATGGGGATCGCGGGGAGCAGGAGAAGGAGCGAAGCGCCGGGAAGTCCGGTGGTCCAGAAGTGGCATGCCGGGAAAATGATGGACATGGCCGGTGCCACGACACAGACGTAGCGGGTTGCAAACGCGATCAGGATCGACATGCACAGCAGGATCAGAAACCACTTCCAGCTCCAGGCCAGTACGACGCCGCCCAGGCTTGCCATGCCCTTGCCGCCCCGAAAGCCCAGCAGAACCGGGAAAATGTGGCCCATGATGCACATAACGCCGCCCAAGGGTCCGGCAAAGCTCAGATCCGGAAACAGAATCCGGCAGAACTGATAGGCGGTGAAGGCCTTCAGAATGTCCAGCGCCGCCGTCAGGAAGAACGCGGGCGCGCCCAGAAGGATAAATGTGTTGGTGGCGCCGGCATTTCCAGAGCCATCTTTGCGTACATCGTAGCCCTTTTTCCGTCCAAACAGATAGGAAGGACTGAAATTCCCGAGAAGATACCCGATGACGCAGCAGCACAGGATTTTCAGAAGCGTCATATGTTTAACTCGCTTTCCGGTGGAATATACGGATGCTGATCAGCCCGAGGTGTAAGCGTCGCAGATCAGCTTGACGCACAGCTCATGGGACATGCGGTCGCTGTTGACCACCATATGATAGGAGTCGGGATTGTTCCAGTCCATCCCCGTGTAGTTTTTATAATACGCCTTGCGCGCTTTGTCCGTGCGCTTGAGCAGCCGGACCGCGGCCCGTTCCGACAGGTTCAGACTGTCCATTGTGCGTTTGACCCGGTAGTCCCGGCCGGCATGAATGAACACGTCCAGTACGTCCTCCCGGTCCCGGAGCAGGTAGTTGGCGCAGCGGCCCACGATGATGCAGGGACCCTTTTCGGCCAGTTCCCGGATCAGGGCAAACTGCACCTCTGCGACCTGCTCGTTGGTGGGCAGGGGAGATTCCGCTGAAGTGTAGAAGTGGGCGGCCTGGGCCTGAGAATACTCAAACCGGGAGGCCAGCATCTCGTCGGTGGCTTTGATCATTTCCTCGCTGATGCCGCTCTTCTGGGCGGACTCAGTGATCAGGAATTTGTCAATGTAGGGAATGTGCAGCAGCTTCGCCACGTCCTGGGCGATCTCATTGCCGCGGGACTCAAATTCCCGGTTGACGGTGATGATGTTGTACGCCATGAGAATCCCTCCTGTCAGATAATTTGGGGTACCTTTATTTTACCAAAATTCGCGCCGTCAATCAATCGTTCCGGTGCTCTTTTTACAGGAAAAACGCCTCCGTTATTTCTTTTTCGGGAAGATCAGCCGGAAAATGGTGCGGACCAGAGCGAACGCCGCGTACATCAGGACAAATCCCAGAATTCCGAATGCGATGTCGGCAAACTCCATGAAGCCGGTGCCTGTGATCTTCTGGCCGATCTCAATGGCGAAGGTGATCACTACGATCAGGGTGAAGACGTAGATCCAGGTGATGGCCAGTTCATGATGCCGCCGGGCAAGATACCGGAACAGCGGATAGATCAGAAACACCAGAGCCATGCCCAGCAGGCCGATCACCAGAAAGTGCAGTTCCTTGTCGCTGAAGTTGTATTCAAATGCGTCGTTGAGATGGAGAATATGTTCGTGGACCCGGGCGATCCAGCCCACGATCCAGTAGAGCAGTTGCTTGAGCATAGAAAGCCTCCTTCAAAATTTGCCCCATCATACCATGTTTCCCGGACAGTGTAAAGAGCCCGTGGGAATACTTGCCTTTTTTTCACAAACTCGATATAATAGATGAAAATCCCTTGAGAGCGGGAGGATGCCCATGCAGCGCGCTAAAATACTGGAAAACAAACTGTACCTTTATCTGACGGAGTTTTTCGCGGGAATGTCCGTGATGGCGGTGGAGTTGGGAGCCAGCCGGCTTCTTGCGCCCTATTTCAGTTCCTCCCAGATCGTCTGGACCATCATCATCGGCACCATCATGATCGCCATGGCGCTGGGAAACATCTACGGCGGAAGAACCGCGGACAGGGACCCGGACCCGGACAAGCTCTACCGGAGACTTCTGATCTCCGCGGTGTGGATCGGGGCGATCCCGCTGGTGGGGAAGTATGTGATCCTGCTGATCTCCGGCGCCCTGGTGCTGACCATCAGCAACAACTTCCTGATCCTGGCGGCATTTCTTTCCTGCATGATCGTATTCGTGTTCCCGCTGTTCCTGCTGGGGACCGTGACACCCTCCCTGGTGAAGTACACCGTCAGTTCCCTGGACGAAGGCGGCAAGGTGGTGGGCAATCTGGGGGCTTTCAACACCGTGGGCAGCATCATCGGTACGTTCCTGCCCACCTTCGTGACGATCCCCTCGGTAGGGACTGCTGTCACATTTCTGATCTTTTCCGGCGTGCTTCTGGTGCTGGGACTGCTGTATTTTATCAGCGCCCGGCGGCGCCCGGTACTGTGTATTGTCTCAGCGGCGCTGTATCTGCTGCTGGCGGTGTTCGGAGCCTTCGGCCCCACGGGCGGCTTCGCTTTCTGGGAGAAGGATCTGCGCTATGAGGGCGAGAGCGTCTACAACTATTTGCAGGTGCGGGAGGACGAGGAAAGCGTGATCCTCTCCACCAACGTGCTCTTCGGCGTCCAGTCCGTCTATAAAAAGACCCCAGGCCTGACCGGAATGTACTACGACTACGCACTGGCTGCGCCGCTGATGGCAGGAGCGGAGCAGGGGGGCAAGGATATGCTGATCCTCGGCATGGGGACCGGAACCTTTGCGGTGCAGACGGAGCGGTATTTCCCCGGCAACCACATCACCGGGGTGGAGATCGACCAGAAGATCACCGATCTTGCCCGGGCGTATTTTGCGCTTCCGGAGGAGATCCCCGTCACCACCTATGACGGACGAGCCTATCTCTACGGAGACAAAAACACCTACGACGTGATCATGGTAGACGCCTATCAGGACATCACCATTCCCTTTCAGATGTCCTCTGTAGAGTTCTTTACCATGGTGCGGGAACACCTCAATCCCGGCGGCGTCATGGTGGTGAACATGAATATGCACTCGGAGGAACCGGGAAACATCAACGAGTATCTCGCCGACACCATCGCGGCGGTGTTCCCGGCGGTGGCCACGGTGGATGTTCCGGGCACCACCAACCGGGAGCTGTTCGCAGCCATGGACAAAGGAGTCCTGGAGCCAAAGTATGTGTATGAAGCTGAGGGGGAGAAGGGGGAACTGGAGACGCTGATGGACCGCGTCATGAGCCATCTTCAGCCCTATGAGGCCGGGAGGCATCTGCTGACGGACGATAAGGCGCCGGTAGAGCTTCTGGGCATGAGCGTGATCGACGGGATCATCTCCCGGGAGCTGGGATACTATCAGGATCTGTTCCGGGAGAACGGGATCACAGGAGTCCTGGACCAACTGAACTGACGCAGGAGGTTTGACATGAACCAGATGGAACTCAAACGGCTGCTGGAGAAAGTGGCGGCCGGGGACGTGGATGTGACTTCCGCGCTGCTCCGGTTCCGGGATGCGTCGGAGCCGGAACGCTCCGCGCCTTCATCCGGCGGGATCTCCCGGAGCGGCAGTCCCGAAACGATCCGCGCGGAGGGAAAGACAGCCGCCCAGATCGCAGGTACCGTGGACACGCTGCGCAGCGTGGGGCAGCGGACGGTGCTGATCACCCGGCTGGAACCCGGCAGGGCGGAGGAACTGCGGGCGTCCGTGCCGCTGATCTACTCGGAAATGGGGAAGATCGGCGTGGCGGGCGGCATGCCGGAGAAGACCGGATTTGGAAAAATCATCGTTGTCACCGCGTCGTCCGGAGATATGCCGGTAGCGGAGGAGGCTGCCATCACTGCCGAGGCCTTGGGCAACGAGGTGACGAGACTGTACGACCTGGGATCAGCGGGATATCTGCGGCTGCTGGCGCGCAGCGCAGAGCTTCGCAGCGCCAGAGTGATCATCGCCGTGTCCGGAATGGACGGCTCCCTGGCCGGCATGATCGGCAGCCTGACGGACTGTCCGGTGATCGCCGTGCCCACCTCCTCAGGATACGGGGCCTCCTTCGGGGGCCTGAGCGCCCTGCTGGGGATGCTCAATTCCTGCTCCGACGGTGTGAGCGTGGTGAACATCGACAACGGCTTCGGCGCGGGATATCTGGCCAGCCGGATCAACCATCTCGGAAATGAATAATAAGCGGGTCCGGAGCGCAGGCTCCGGACCTTCTTCAGTTTTTGAAAGAAAAGCTCGATTTATGATACTTGAGGGACAGTGGGATCGCGTGCTAAGATAGACATGTGAAAACTCATGGAAAGGATGTATGCCATGTTTGTAATTGACAGAAGGATCTGTGCCTGCTGCCACAACTGCGCCTGCGAATGTCCCGCTCAGGCCATTGACTTTGTGGGCACCAAGTATCAGATCGATCAGGAGAAATGTCTCCAGTGCGGCCTGTGCGCCAAGGTATGTCATACCGGCGCCTGCCACGAGGAGGGCGTCCCGGAGACGATCATCTACCATGATCCCATCACGCTGGAGGCGGACGTGGTCGTAGTGGGTTCCGGTTCCGGCATGGTCGCCGCGACCCGGGCAGCCCAGGCGGGCAAGAAGGTCATCGTGCTGGAGAAGAGCAGCAAGACCGGCGGCAACACCGACTTTGCCCACGGCTTCATGACCCCCTACTCCAAGTGGCATGAGCGGCTGGGCTTCAAGGACACCCGCGAAGATATGGTTGAAATGACCTACGAGCGGGGCGGCCGTATCATCGAAAAGGATCTGATCCGGACGGCGATCTACGGTGTTTCCGACTTCTTCGACTGGCTCTGCGACCACAGCGACATCGAGAAAACCTTCAATCTGAAGGACCCCAATGACAGCAACTTTGTAGGGCCCGCCTTTGCCGCCGGCATGGCGGAGATGCCCTTCCGGCAGCGGGACAACCTGCTCTGCCGGGACGACGCCATCGGTCCCGGCTGGGGCGGAACCTTTGTGAAGTACACCTGTTTTGAAACCATTGAAAAGGAGAATCTGGACGTAAAGGTCCTGATTCGCACCGCAGCCGAGCACCTGATCCTGGATGACGACGGAAAGATCTGCGGCGTGGAAGCCCGGGATCCCGGCGGCGTGGTGAAGATCAACTGCAAGGCCGTGATGCTGGCCTGCGGCGGCTTTGGCAGAAACGATGACCTGCTCCGGAAATACGCGGACTTTGATTTCTTCGGCGGCGAGACCGAGATCCACCGGTTCTCCGTGCCCGGCGATACCGGCGACGGCATCACCATGCTGCAGGAGCTGGGCGTGGAGCCCAACCCGGACCGCATGACCGTCTCTATGTTCGGACCCAAGCACCATCCCTTCAACAACTCCCTTGCCGACTTCGCGTTGGAGGCGGAGTTCATTCAGGTAAATATGAACGGCAAACGCTGGATCGGCGAGATGAACAACGGCATCATGTTCGGATACAGCCAGAAGATTTCCGAGCAGCCCAAGGAGATCTCTTACGCCATCATGCCCTATGATCAGCTCAAGGCCTGTGCCGAACGTTTCGTGGCGGATCCCCGCCAGTGGAATAAGAAGCACTTCTATGCCACCTGGGAAGAGGACATCGAGCATGAGGCCACACTGGATACTCCCGTGAAAAAAGCTGACACCCTGGAAGAGCTGGGCGCACTGATCGGCGCTGATCCCAAAGTGTTCGTCGATGAGATCAAGAAATACAACTCCTTCTGTGAGAAGGGCGTGGACGAGGACTTCGGCAAAGATCCCGAGTTCCTGATTCCCATCCCGATGGACAAGGGACCCTACTACGCGGTCTACGGCCAGCGGTTTTCGGAGGCGGCCATGGGCGGCGTCACGGTCAACGAAAAGACCCAGGTGCTGCGCAACGACGGCTCCATCATCCCCGGCCTGTATGCCGGAGGCGACTGTACCTCCGCCATGCACCGCAAGGGTGAGCTGGCGCCGCTCAGTGAGCTGACCTGGGCTATGGCGGCCAGTTATGTCGCGGGCGACAACATGGTCCGCTACATCGACGGCAAAGAAGAAAAAGCAGGAGGTGCAGCCTGATGATCATGCCTGACAACACTGAATTTGTAAAGGTTCAAAACCCCAACATGGTGCCCGACCGAACCAAGAATGAGCGCCTCCCCATGGCGGAGCGCCTGACCACCTATGAAGAGGTGGAAAAGACCTATACGGAGGAAGAAGCCCTCCGGGAAGCCTCCCGCTGCATGGGATGTCCCTCCCGCTGGTGCTCGAAGGAATGTCCCGCGGGCATGCCTGTGCCGGAGTTTATCAAGGCGGTGCGGGCAGGAGATTACGAGGGAGCCTATGAACTGATCGCGTCTGCGTCCACGCTGCCGGAGTTCTGCTCCCGGCTCTGTCCCCAGGAGAAGCAGTGCCAGTCCAACTGCTCCCGGGCCATCCGCACCGAGGCGGTGGGCATTGGACGGCTGGAGCGGTTTGTGGTGGAGAAACACTATGAAAACGCGAAACCGGAAACGGCGAAGCCCGACGGAAAACGAGTTGCCGTGGTGGGCTCCGGTCCAAGCGGTCTGAGCGCAGCTCAGCGGCTGGCGGACAAGGGTTATGCGGTGACGGTTATTGAAACGGAGGAATACCCCGGCGGCCTGCTGCGCTACGGAATTCCCAACATGAAGCTGGAGAAGGGCATTCTGGACCGGAAGATTGACGCCATGACCCGGCAGGGCGTGGCGTTCCAGACCGGTATCACCGCCACCGCGGAGACCGTGAAGGACTATGACGCGGTGATCCTGGCCGTGGGCACCGGCAATGCCCGGAGCATCCCCATGGAGGGCGCGGAGGGCGCCAAGGGCATCTACAAGGCGGTGGACTTCCTCGTGAACCGGCCCGACGCCTCCGGCAAAGACGTGATCATCGTCGGCGGCGGCGACACCGGCAACGACTGTGTGGGTACCGCTATCCGGCAGGGCGCGGCCTCCATCACCCAGATCGAGATGCTGCCCGAGGTCACAAAGGTGAGCTTCATCGTGGATCCCATTCCCGGCAAGCCCGCTGAGAAGAAGTTTGACTCCTCTCAGGAAGAGCATCTGAACAAGTTTCTGAGGGATCCCCACATCTATCAGGCCACCGTCAAGGCGGTGAAGACGGATGAGGCGGGCAATATCTGCGCTGTGACCGTGGTGCGGCTGCAGGCGGGATACGATGACAGCCGCCGTCTGGTGATGACCGAGATCCCCGGCAGTGAGCAGACCCTGCCCTGCGGCATTCTGGTAATCGCTGCAGGCTTCCTGGGACCCAAGGCGGAGACAGCGGCGGCCTTCGGCGTGGACACCACGGCCCGGAGCAATATCGCTGACACCGGCTACCGGACCAGCGCGGAGAAGATCTTCGCCTGCGGCGACTGCCGGACGGGCCAGAGCCTTGTGGTCAAGGCCATGGTGGATGGCCGGGACTGCGCCGACGCGGTGGACGCGTATCTCAGCAAGTAAACACAGAAAGCATAACCCGGGCTGCGGAATCTGCCGCAGCCCGGGTTTTTCCGTATCATTCTGTTACAGCCGCTTGCCGATTTCCTCCGCAATTCTGGCAAAGCCGGGGATATCCAGTGTCTCCCCCCGGAGGTTTTCCGGGAAGCCGGCATCGGTGACACACCGGATCAGCTCCGCCTTCGGGATCTGCGGGAAGCCGGAGGACAGTCCGTTGACCAGAGTCTTCCGCCGTTGGGCGAAGCTGGCCTTCACCACCCGGAAGAAGAGCTTCTCGTCGGCAATGGGGCAGGGCGGCTCCCGCCGGCAGCGGAGGGTAATCACCGAGGAGGTCACCTTTGGCTGGGGGATGAAGCAGGAGGGCGGCACGTCGAACAGGATCTCCGGCTCGGCGTAATACTGACACATGACGGTAAAGGCGCTGTAGTCCTTGGTGCCGGGCGCGGCGCAGATCCGCAGGGCGACCTCCTTCTGCACCATGACGGTGACCGCCGCGAAGCATCGGGACTCCAGCAGCGCCGCCAGCACCGGCGACGTAATATAGTAGGGGAGATTGGCGCAGGCCATGGGCCGCAGCCCAGAGAAATGCTCCCGCACCAGTGCGGGAATGTCGGTTTTCAGAATATCTCCGAAGATCAGGGTGAAATTGTCATATCCGGCCATGGTTTCGGAGAGAATAGGCGCAAGGGACTGATCCACCTCCACAGAGACCACCTTTGCCGCATTCTCACACAGGGCCTGACTGAGCGGTCCGATGCCGGGGCCCACCTCCAGCACGCCGCAGCGATCATCGATGCCGGCGGCTTCGGCGATCTCCCGGGGGACCCAGCTCTGGGTCAGGAAGTTCTGCCCTTTGGATTTGGAAAAACGAAAGCCGTGCTTCTGAAGCAGCGGCTTGATCACGTTGATGTCGCAGACGTTCATGAACACGCCACCTTTCGGGGAAATTATATCCCATGGGGGGACAACTTGCAAGATTATTAACAAATTATAAACTCGTATCAGACCTATTGACAAAAGTAACATTGTTATGGTACATTGTTACGCGAGGTGAGAATATGGATGAAAATCTGATCACAAAAAAGGAATTGCTGGAGCTCACCGGCATCTCCTACGGTGCGCTCTACCGCTGGAAACGGATGAAGCTGCTTCCGGACGAGTGGTTCATCCACCGCTCCACCTTTACCGGCCACGAGACGTTTTTCCCCCGGGATAAGGTCCTGGGACGGGTCGAGGAGATCCAGCGGCTCAAGGAGGAGATGAGCCTGGAAGAGATCGCCCGGCACTTTTCTCCCAACGTCTCCGGCGAGTTCTCCATCACCGCGGCGGAGGCCGTGGAAATGGGGATCGCGCCGCCCCCGATAGTCAACCAGTATCTGGCGGCAAAGCCCACGGAACAGTTCGACTTTTCCGGCCTGCTGGAGCTCTACATCTTTTCAGAGCTTCTGCGGGAGGGACAGCTCAGCCGGGACGAGGCACTGGAGATGGCGGAGGCTGCCCTGGCCGCGGAGGACATTTCGGAGCCGGTGGTGTATCTGCTCCGGAAGTACGGCGTTGCCTTCTGCCTGACCGCAGGAGAAATGCAGAAGATCACATTTGACAGACAATCCACGCTGGCAGCTCAGGTGGCGGTCAGCGCACGGAAAGCAGCCCTGACAGAGCTGCTGAGACAGAAAGGAGTTTCCATATGAATCCCAACGAAATGAACGAGAAATTTGACGATCTGACCGCACAGGTGGATGAGATGAATCAGCGCCTGGAGGACGCCCGGGAGGAGCGGGGCGAGCTGCTCCGGCAGCGCTTTGACCTGAAGGAGCAGCGCCGGTATTTCCGGGCCCAGCTCCGGGAGGCAAAGGCTGAGGGCAACACCGAGCGGGTGGAAAAGATCGAGTCCCGGCTGGACGAGCTGGCTGAGCAACTGGAGAAGCTGGACGAGCAGATCGACAGTCTGGAAAACGCCATCGACGAGACCAGCGATCACATGGATGACATCATGGATCAGGTGGATGATCTGGAGTCCACGCTGGATGAAACGTCCGAGCCCGGGGAGGAAACGGAAGCGGAGACTGCCGCAGAGGGAAATGACAAGATCACCGCGGCCATGGAGAAGCTCAACAGCCTGCTGACCAAGGGCTTTAAGAAAATGGCCGACACCATTGAAAACATCGATTTTGAGAAGATGGGCGAGAATGTCCAGTCTGCGGCCAACAAGGCATACCGGACCGTAGGCGGCGTAGCCTCCGACGCGGCCCGGAATCTGGACAACGCCTGGAACGAGGCCAAGGAGAGCCGGGAACAGCCAGGCGGCATCGGCGACTACAGGATCTCCGGATCCAGCACCATCGACGGCGGCTGTTATAACCGTATCACCGCCTCAGGCTCCTGCAAGGTCTCCAGCGATCTGGTCTGCCGGGAGCTGCGGGTCTCCGGATCCTTCCGGGCCCTGGGCGGCGTGGACTGCAACGGTCCCGTGCGCACCACCGGTGCGCTCCACTGTGCCGGCGATCTGCTGGCCGGAAGCCTCAGCAGCTCCGGCAGCACCAAGGTTCAGGGCAATCTGGAGAGCGGTCCCCTGACCTCCACCGGCGGCTTGAACGTGGGCGGAAATCTGAAGGCGACGGCCCTCCGTTCCTCCGGCGGTCTGCATGTGGACGGCGACGTGGAGGCAGATTCCTTCACCTCCACCGGCGGCCTGAACGTGGGCGGCATGGTCAATGCGGACACCGTCAGCATTCAGACTTCGGTGGGACAGAGCACAGTGGGGTCCATCGGCGGCTCTGCCGTCCGGGTCTATCAGACTGCCACCGGCGGCCTGCTCAACTCTCTGGGCGCCGCCACCGGCATCCTCACCTGCGACAGCATCGAGGGCGACGACGTGGATCTGACCGCAGTCAAGGCCCATGTGGTACGCGGCGCTACGGTCGTGATCCGCGGCGGCTGCGAGATCGACCAGGTGGAATACACCGATGCCTGCACGGTGGAGGGTGACGCCAAGGTCGGCAACTGTGTGAAGGTATAACCTAGTCAGACGTAGACCCCTCCCGGACTATCCGGGAGGGGTCAGCTTTATGCGTTTGCAGTTTTATTCCGCTGCGCCGTCGCAGATCTCATGGATCCAGTCGATGAAGGTCCCGGTGGAGGTGCCCTCGTTGCTGCCGTGGCCCATGTTCCAGACCAGATGATAGTCTGTGTCCAGTCCCATAGACTGGGCTGCCAGGCAGAGATTATAGCCCACGGAGAAGGAGGTGTGCTGGTCGGCGGTGCCGCTGCGGTCCCGCCAATAGGGCGCCGGATCCACGGCGGAGATCCCGTCCGCACCCAGCATGATGCGGGTGGCGTTGAGAAGGCTGGTCTGCCGGGCGATAGAATCCGATTTGGGTCCGCTGAGGGCCTCCTCAATGTAATTGTCCACGGCTTCGGCGTCGAAGCCGTCCAGAGCCGACAGCTCCTCGTAATGATCCGAAAGGATCTGCGCTACGCTGGCGGAATAGTGGACCGCCGTATCCTCCGGGGAGCCAAAGGCGTCGTTTTCGGCGGTCTTGTACATGGTGTCAAAGCCGGGTACCTGCTTGTTCCGGGCATAAACCAGTCCGGTGCCCACCATGAATCCGGCCAGATCCGTCACCTGCCACGCGCCGCTTTCGTCCTGGGTGAGCCAGCCGGCTTCGGGATAATCAGCGGCGGGATCTGCCTCCCCGGCCTCAACAGCGGCATTCAGCGCGTCAGAGATGTTCTGAAGGACCGCGTCATAGTAGCTGCCCTCCCGCAGGCCGTCCAGCGTCAGAGCGTTCCCTTCTGCATCCGTCAGGCCGAGGCTGTTGAGATATGTCACAAAGGCCTCCGCCTCCAGTTCCTGAAGCCGGAAGTCAAAATCGGTGAAGGTGCCGACGGTACCGCCCTGATCCGCCAGATCCACCCACCACCAGGCGTAGGCCAGATCCGCGTTTTCGATGTCCGCAATGGGGCAGTAGCACTGGGCGCCGTAGATGTTGTCGGCGTAAGCGCTGGAGTAGGTGCCGTCCTCGTTTCTGGTGACGCCCAGAACACCGGACTCATACATGTATTCGTAGTACTCGGGCATATTGCCGGAGGCGCCGAGGATGGAACTCATTTGGCCGCCGCCGGAGGTGCCAATGGAGATGATCCGGTCCTTGTCACCGGGAATCACGTCGGAGTTCGCCCGCAGCTCGATGATGCCGGACTTCAGATCCACCATCTGAGTGGGCGCCTTGCCGGTGGCCAGCCCGTCCTCGCCATAGGCGTCACGGCTTCTGGCGCCTGCGGTGACATAGAGGAAGCCCTCCTGAATATAGGTGGTGTCGCAGGACCGGGGAGAACTGGACCGCCAGCCGCCGCATTCGTTGAGGTAGACAATGGGCGCTGTGTCGGCGGTGTAGCTGCCCACGACGGCATCATGGTTGATCCCGGTGACGTTGCCCTCCGCGTCTGTGTCCAGGTAGGCGGCGGGAACATAGATCAGCATGGTCTGGTTTTCCGGATTCGTGATGTTGGCGTTCATATAGACGCCGTCGTAGACGGAGCCGCCGAACCAAGCCATCCAGGCAGCTTCTTCGTTGTTGGCGCCCACGTTGATGGCGGCCTCTTCCGAGGTCTCCGCTTCACCGGATTCATCCACTGCCGCAAGGGTGTAATAGGTGCCGTCGTCGCTGAGGATCCAGGTATATACACCGGCATCAATGCCTGCCGAATAGTCCAGGTAGACGACGGGATCCAGCGTCGCGTTGTCGATGGCTGCCGCATAGGCCGACGCATCTTCGGCGGTGAAGGCGGGCGCTTCAGGCTCGGGTTCAGCTTCCGAGGCGGATGCCTCGATGGGAGCCGCGTCTTCGAGTTCCGCAGATGCTTCCGGTGCAGCGGCCTCCGGTGCGGCGACGGTCTCTGCCGCGGAAACCGGCGCAGATTCGGACTGGGGAGCCTCAGCGCTCTGGCCGCCGCAGGCGCATAGACTGATCACAAGCACTGCGGCAAGAATCAGGGACGTGATTTGCTTCATTTTCTCTCCTCCAAAGTGTGATTTGTCGGGCGGGTGCCGGTCCGTCGAAAAACGGAGACAAAACGCCTGCGATACGTTATTATAATATATTTGAAACTTAAAATAAACCTAAAAATGCTCCTATCATTTGCCGGAACCGGAAACGTAAGACGTACCGTGAAAGAATCCGCGGAATTCCGGGCATGATAATCCTGCGGATTACCGCTTGACAAACCCGGAGAAATCGATATGATGAATTCGTAGACATCTATGGTTAGGAAAGGAGCATAACTATGGAATTGAAAGGATCCAGAACAGAGGCCAATCTGCTTGCCGCCTTTGCGGGAGAGAGTGAAGCCCGGAACAAATACACCTACTTTGCCAGCCGTGCAAAGAAAGAGGGCTTCGAGCAGATCGCGGCCATCTTCCAAAAGACCGCTGACAACGAGAAGGAGCATGCGGAGATGTGGTTCAAGGAGCTGGGACTCCTGAACGACACCGCTTCCAACCTCGCCGCCGCCGCGGAGGGCGAGAACTACGAGTGGACCGATATGTACGTGACCTTCGCCAAAGAGGCGGAGGAGGAGGGCTTTACGGAGATCGCCCGGAAATTCCGCGCGGTGGCCGATATTGAAAAGGCCCATGAGGAGCGCTATCGCGCCCTCCTTCACAACGTGGAGGCCCAGGAGGTCTTCAAAAAGAGCTCCGTCACCGTATGGGAGTGCCGGAACTGCGGCCATATCGTGGTGGGCACCGAGGCCCCTGAGGTATGTCCCGTCTGCGCCCATGCCCAGAGCTACTTTGAGGTCCGGGCGGAGAACTACTGATCCAAGCAGAACAGGCCGCCCTGCCGTACGGCAGGGCGGCCTGTTGCTTTCGATGTGCGCCCGGCGAGCGCACGTTCTATAGGGTGAAAGTCCCGAACGCGCCCGGCAGTGGGAAGCGTTAGCCAAAGGCAAAGGTGTCCATCGCGAGGTGGAATCTGAAGGAAGCCGGATTTGGAGAGTTGAAAGGTCTC
>JAFUFT010000094.1 GCA_017469795.1 Oscillospiraceae bacterium | reverse complement strand
CTCGCACAGGCCGGGCTTGTAAGCGCCCTTGACCTGTACGAGCATCTGCACTTATGCGATTGAACCGCCGTGTACCGAACGGTACGCACGGTGGTGTGGGAGGACGGTCACTCAACTAATGGGTGACCTCCTACCCGATTACTGAAGATCCGCCCGGTCCATCAGCGTCACCCGGACATCCATCTCCCCGCCTTTGTGGAACACCGTCAGCGTGACCGTGTCCCCGGCTTCGAACTGGTTCTTGATGGTATTGAATTCATCCAGGGTAGAGACTTCCGTTCCCTCGATGGCCACGATCACATCGCCGGCCCGTATGCCCTGGGCGTAGGCATCCGAGTTCTCCGCAACCTGCCGGATATACAAATTGCCGGGCAGATCGTAGAACAGCCGCAGCCGGTCAGACAGCACCTCCAGAGAAAATCCCACGGCTGGCCGGCCGCTGACATACCCCTTCTCCGCCAGTTCCTCCAGGATCGGGCCGGCAGCCGTAACCGGGATCGCAAAGCCGATGCCCTCCACCGGCGTATAGTTGGACTTGAGCTTCATGGTGTTGATACCGATGACCTGACCGGCCATATTCACCAGGGGACCGCCGGAATTGCCGGAATTCAGCGCAGCATTGGTCTGCATCAGGCTCATGGTGCGGTCGCCCACGTGGACGTCCCGCTGGATCCCGCAGATGATGCCGTCGGTCATGGTGCCCCGCAGCTCCGTTCCCAGCGGGTCACCGATGGCCACCACCGCGTCGCCCACCTCCATAGAATCCGAGGATCCGAACTCCGCAGGCGTGAGGTCCTCGGCGTCGATCTTCAGCACCGCCAGATCGGAGGTCTCGTCCCAGCCTACAGTCACGGCGCTGTATTCCTCCCCGGAGGTCAGAAGCGCCTTGATCTCTTCCGCGCCGGAGATCACGTGATAGTTGGTCACAAGATATCCGTCCTCGGACAGGATGATTCCCGTGCCTGTGGCGGTACCGCCCGAGGTAAGCGTGGTGATGGAGACCACGCTGGGAATCACCTTTTTATAGATATCCGGCAGTTCCATCTTCCGTTCGCTGCCAGAGGAGATCGTCATCTGGAATTCCCCGGCAAGAGGCTCCGCCGAGGGCGCGGGTGCGGAAGTTCCCTCCGGGATCGCTGTGTCCGTCGGAAGGACCGCAGCAGTCACCTGCTCCAGCTCCCGCTGCGGCATCGTCTTCTCCGGCGGCGCGCCGCGTCGGTCCATGGCAATGTAGGCAGCTGCGCAGAGCAGGAAAAATCCCAGCACAGCCGCCAGCCATCCGTAGCTCCGCCTTCTTTTCGGCGGACGGTAGCATCCGCCCGTGCTGTAATAATCCCGATATGGAGATTCGCATCGCTTTTCGCCGCGCGGATCCAGATCCATGGAACGTCCCTCCGTCGCTTTGCACCGCCAATTGTTTTCTGTGTATAGTATAATCGGAAACCAACGTCTTTGCATTAACATTTTATGAACAGTTCGTGAAATTGTTTTTCTTTCCCCTCTGTTCCGCCGTTGCATATTTTCTCCGGTTGTGTTAACATGATAGATGTATATATTTGCGTTTTTGTGAGGAGGTTTTGACATGCGGGACCTTTCTACCGCCAGCCGGCGGGTCAATGCCTGGATGCAGGAGCACGGTGCACGGTTCTTTGTGACGCGCAAGGGCGACCGGCAGTTTGCAGACGCGCCTTTCGATCCCACGCCCCGGATCCTCCCCGGAGCGGAGTTCACGATGCTGGAACAGGGCCTGATCCAACGGATCAACGCACTGAACCAGTTTCTGTGCGACATCTACAAGGACCGGATGATCATCCGGGACGGCATCGTGCCGGAGGAGTTCGTCTTTTCCTCGCCGGACTTCGCACCGGAGGTCATGAATCTGACGCCGGTCAAGCAGATCTATACGCATATCTCCGCTACAGATTTGATCCGCACCACCGACGGCAAGTGGTACGCCATGGAGGATAGCTTTTCCGTGCCGGACGGCATGACCTATCCTCACTTCGCCAGGAAGCTATGCAGGGAAATGGAACCTGACGCCTATGAGGTTCCGGGCCTTTGCGACAACTGCGGTCTGGACATCCTGCTGCGTCAGCTCTATGAGGATATCTATGAGGACAATCCGGCCCTGGCGGACGGGGTCATCGTGCTGCTGCGGGAGCGGGAGGATTCGCTGACCACCTTTGAACTGCAATATATGGCCTCCCTCACCGGCGCCCATGTGGCCTCGGCGGAGGATCTGATCGTCATGGACAACAAGATCTACTTCCGGTCCCCCGGCGGCGGATTCCAGCGGGTATCCATCCTCCACCGGATGCTCATGGACCAGATGCTCGATCCGCTCTGCTTTGACGAGAAATCCACCAGCGGCGTGCCCCACCTCATGGAGGTCTACGCTGCGGGAAATGTGGCCATCCTCAATGCGCCGGGCTGCGGCCTGGCGGAGGACCGGGGCCTTTACGCCTTTATCCCCGCCATGATCCGATATTATCTGGACGAGGAGCCGCTGCTGCCCAACGTCCCCACCTATCTGCCCTGGTATCCGGATCAGCGGGACTACATCCTGTCCCATATGGACCGGCTGTTCTTTAAGGACGTGGCCGGTGACCGGCGCACAGCCGCCATCCGCGGCACCATTCTCTCCGCCAATCAGCGCAGGCAGCTCGCCGCCGCCATTGAGGCAGATCCCCGGCGGTTTATGGCCCAGGAGATCCTGGACGTGGAGAAAGTCCCGGTCTATACCTCCGGCGGCGAGACGGTCCCTGCCCGATGCGATTTCCGGGCCTATACGGTTCACTCCGACTCCATCCGGGTCTGGATGGGCGGCCTGAGCCGCTTCACGGTTCACCACCCTGACGGCAGCGCCACGGTGGGCTTCAAGGACACCTGGGTCATGGCGGAATAAGGAGGGGAACTCATGAAAAAGTACGCGTTTACCTACAGCGTCCATCAGACGTTTTCCAGCCCCATCACCAAGCACAATTTCCTCTTGCGGTGCATGCCGGGTACCTATCCCTTCCAGCGCTCCTATGCCCAGAAGCTCACGGTGACACCTTACACCGCCATGAACTGCATCAGCGACGTGTTCGGCAACGGCATGTATACCGGAACGGTGGACAAAAAGCACACCGAATTTACGGTGACCGCCACCGGATTCGTGCTGTGCTCCAAATACCTGATCCATGAACCGCTGGACCGGATCTACCTCTACCCCACCCGGCTCACCCGGCCCACCCGGGAAATGGAGCGGATTCTGGAATCCGCCTCCCTGTCCGAGGATCCCTGGAACCGGGCACTCCAGCTCTGTGACCTGGTGTATCGTTCCATGACCCACGTCCCTGCTGCCACCGATTCCACCCCAAACCGCACCGCCGCAGAGGCGCTCTCCTCCGGTCGGGGCGACGCCCGGGATCTGAGCCACGTGTTGCTGACTCTTCTGCGGCTTTCGGGCATTGCCGCCCGGTTCGTAGGCGGTCTGGCCGTGGGCGTGTCCCAGGGGCACAGCTGGGTGGAGGTCTACTGCGGCGATGCCTGGCGGGCTCTGGATCCCACCACCGGCGGCGTGGTGGAGGAAGGCTACCTAAAGATTGCCAACGGCCCCGACCGGGGCGCCTGCGCCAAGACCAGGGACGTTTTCCTGGACCCCACCGGGACCGTAACCCAAACCCGTGAGTTCACCGCCCAGGTCACCGAGCACGTGATCCGGGTCCGGGACACCGTTCCCCGCGCCTGACAACAGAAAAAGGAAGATCAACATGCACCCAAAAATCGGCGTACTGCCGCTATATAACAGTGAAAAACAGGTTTTCTGGATCAACCCCCTGTACTTTCGGGGCGTGGAACAGGCCGGCGGGATCCCCGTGCTGCTGAGCCTGACGGACGACGAAAGTCTGTGGGAAGAATACTGCCGGCTCTACGACGGGTTCGTCTTTTCCGGCGGGCAGGATGTGGATCCGGCATTCTTCGGGCAGGAAAAGATCCCGGAATGCGGCTATCAGGCCCCACTCCGGGATAATCAGGAGCTTTGGATGGTCCGCCGGCTGCGGGACCTGGACAAGCCCGTGCTCGGCATCTGCCGGGGCGTTCAGGTTATGAATGTGGCCTGCGGCGGCACCCTCTATCAGGACCTGCCCACCCAGCGTCCCTCTGCTGTGGTCCACCGGCAGGAGATGCCCTACAACCTGCCCCATCATCAGGTGGCCATCGAACGAAACAGCCTGCTGTATTCCCTGGTGAAGCGGGATCACATCTCCGTCAACAGCATGCACCATCAGGCAGTGCTGGATCCGGCTCCCGGTTTCCAGGTCTCCGCGCTGGCGGAGGACGGACTGATCGAAGCCGTTGAACAGCCCGGCCTAAGATTCTTCCTGGGCGTCCAGTGGCATCCGGAACACATGTGGCAGGACTACCGCTCCGGCCGTGATATCTGGTGTGGTCTGGTGGAAGCCTGTATGTAATTATGTAAACTCCCGCTTTGGGCGGAATCACAATATAATTGGAGTAGAATGATTTATGTCTGAGATTCTGAAACAGGAACAAATCCCCGAATATGAAGCCTTTATCCAATCCCACCCCAAGGGACATTTTGCCCAGAGCCATCTCTGGGGCAAGCAGAAGCCCATGTGGCAGTGGGAAGCCATTGTCTCTCGGGACGCCAGCGGCGCCATCAAAGGCTCCATGGCCGTGCTGATCCGGAAGATCATCCCCGGACTGCCCTTTACCATGATGTACGCCTGCCGGGGCCCTGTCACCGACCTGGACGACCGGGAAACCCTGGCGGATCTGGTGGATGGTGCGAAAAAGCTGGCAAAAAAGCATCACTCTTACGTCATCAAGATCGACCCGGACGTGTCCTCTGAGGAGACTGCCTACCGGGAGATTCTGGAGTCTCTGGGCTTCAAGCTCACCGGCTGCGGCGAGGAATTTGACGCCATCCAGCCCCAGTACGTGTTCCGGCTGGACACCGCCGGCAAGACCGCCGATGAACTGCTCATGGCCCTGCCCCAGTCAACCCGGCGGAAAGTCCGTACCGGCGCGAAAAAAGGCGTCACCACGAAGATCTGTGGCAAGGAGGCCGTGCCGGACTTCGCCCGTCTCATGCTGGAGACCGGTCTCCGGGACGGATTCGTCACCCGGGACGCCAGCTATTTTGAAAACATGCTGGATAATCTGGGAGAGCACTGCCGGCTGTACATGGCATACTACGAAGGTCAGGCCATCGCGGGTACCCTGGCCATCTGGTTTGGGGACAAGGTGTGGTATCTCTACGGCGCCTCCTCCAACGAGCATCGGAACCTGATGCCCAACTACATGCTCCAGTGGAACATGATCGAGTGGGCGGTGGAACAGGGCTGCCGGCTCTATGATTTCCGGGGCGTTCCCGGTCAGGTGGGGGAGGATCATCCCCTCTACGGGCTGTACAAGTTCAAGCTAGGCTTCGGCGGGGACTATGTGGAGTTCGTAGGAGAGATGGACATGGTCCTGAAGCCCTTTATCAACTGGTTCATCAACACCGGCAAGCCCATCTTTATGGGCCTGCGGTACAAACTCTACATGCTCAAGGGTAAAAAAGAATGAAACAGTATGTGGTCGATCTGGGCCTTCTGGCCCGGAATGCGCAGATCCTGGTGGAAAAGGCCGGTTCTGCCGCCGTTTACGGCGTGGTCAAGGGGAACGGCTACGGTCTTGGTCTCCTGCCCATGGCGGAAACGCTCCGGGAGAGCGGCGTGACCCGGTTTGCCGTGGCAGATCCCTCGGAGGCCACCGCCCTCCGGCAGGGCGGCTTCACTCGGGAGGAGATCCTGATGCTGCGGGAGACCCGGCTGGAGGCGGAACTGCGGGAACTGATGGCGGCGGGCGCTGTCCTGTGCGTGGGCAGCACGGAAACCGCCGGGGCGATTGCCGCGCTGGCGCCGGAATACCGGTTCCCGTACCCCTGCCACGTGAAGATCGACACCGGTATGGGCCGCTACGGCTTCCTGCCCGGTCAGATTGAGGAGATGGCCGCAGTATGGCACAATCCTGCGTTGGAGGTTCAGGGGACCTTTACCCACTTTCACAGCGCGTTCAATAATGACGCCGCCACACGCGCCCAGTTTGCCCAGTTTCAGCAGGTGCTGGAACAGCTGAAAAAGCGCGGCCTGGATCCCGGTATCCGGCACTGCTGCAATTCCTCGGCATTTCTCAAATACCCGGAGATGCACCTGGACGCGGTACGGCTGGGTTCGTCTCTTCTGGGCCGTCTGAGCTTTGGCGGGGATTTCGGCCTCAGTCCCATCGGCTGGTGCGAGGCTCAAATTGAGATAGTTCGGAACATTCCCAAAGGGCACAGCGTTGGCTACTGCGCGGACTGGACTGCAAAGCGGGACACCACCATCGCCGTTTTCAGCGTGGGCCATTTTCAGGGGCTGAGCGCTCCCTCCCGGCTGGATCCTGCCAGCTTCCGGGAGTGCGTGATCTCCGTTTTGGCCACGATCAAATCCTATTTCATCCGGCGGCCAGTCTATGTGACCATCGGAGGACACCGGGCACCCATCGTCGGAAACATCGGCATGGTCCAGTCCATCGCGGACGTGACAGACATTCCCTGCCAAGTGGGCGACAGCGTCCGGATCGAACTGCGTCCGCTGGATGTAAAAGATATGGAACGGGTATACCGCAAGTCATAACGATACAGCAGCAGCGCCGCCGGAATCCCGGCGGCGCTGCTCCGTATAATATGGACGCTCGAACTGTAAGCTGTCCATCCACATTATCATGCTGCGGTGGAAAAATCCATCGAAGGCTGTCGCTATACGCTTTTTTCCTCCGCACCCACCATATTGAGGACAAAGGGAAGCACCTGCTTCTCGTCCAGATCCAGCACATAGGCCATCTCGCTGTGGAGCTGGCGCTGCGCTGCAGTCATCATTTCCTGATCGCTCATAGGGAGCTGTTTCCCCTGGGGCAGCTCCTCCCGGTGGATATAGATATTCCGGAGCATATCGATCAGTTCCATCGTATCTCCTCCCCGGAGGATTTTGGAGAAGGTCTCCCGCCGGGCTTTGTTGTCCGAAATCCAATGGGCCGGGTGCTCCTGGGCCTCCCGAATCAGCTGGAGGATCTGCTCTTTGGAGAGGAGCCGGCGCAGTCTGACCTTTTCAGGTTCTGCATTGGCCGGGAGATACAGAAGGATATTCTCGCTGCCCGTAGGCCGAAGGGTAAAATACAGTTCCTCTTTTCCGCCGAAGTTTTTCTTTTCCTGCCCGCAAACACGGCAAACGCCGTGGGCTCCGTAGTGAACATGATCTCCGATCTTCAAATTCAGTTCCGCCATTTCTGCCTCCATAATTCCGTCGCACAATTCCATTCCGTTTGTATTCTTATTATAGCATAGTTTTCCGCCTGATGTAAGGGAAAAATGTCCCCGGGACATAGATTTTTCCATGGTTTCATGGTATAATCCCTCCTCGAAAGGCAGGTGACCGGCCATGCGGAATATTCCCGTTTTCATGGGCTCCGGCGGCACGGCTTCGCTGATTCTGAAAGAAATCCCCCACCGTTCCGTGGCCTATATCCGGCTGCTGACCGTCCGGGATCTGGCGGCCCTGACGGATGAATGCGCCGCCTTCTGCAGGGGCTGCGGCGCGGAGACTGTATTGGTCACGCAGGGACAGGAACCCCTGACAGGATTTGATTACGCCTACGATCTGCTTCGGCTGCACGTCCGGAAGGAGATTCTCCCCCCGCCGGCGGCGCCCATGCGGCTGGAGCCCATGACCCCGGATAACGACGCCATCTACCAGCGGATCTACAATCGCTGCTTTGCCGATGTTCCCGGCGCGGCCACCTATGACCGGGCGGAGATCCGACGGATCTATGAGCAGTCCCAAAAGGCCTTTCTGGCCCTGGACGAAGCCGGCGTCCCCTGCGGCATGGGAGAGCTCCATGAAAACGAGTTGGCCGCCGTCGGCCTGTTGCCGGAGCACCGGGGCAGAGGCCTGAGCCGGGATCTGACGCTGACGCTTTTGTCCCTGTGTTCCGGGCCGGTGATCGAGCTGACCGCCGCGTCCACCAACGCTCCGGCACTGGCCCTGTACGACGCTCTCGGGTTCACCGTCTGCGGGAAGGTGTCCATGTGGTATTCGGTCTGACCCTTGCAATTTGTGAAAAGTATGCTATAATCCAAAGCGACAATTTGTGTGACAGTTCGCGGCCCTCCTGTCAGTAAACAAAACCAGGTTTGCATCCTTCGGGGTGCTCTGGGGGCGCAGTGCGCCCTTTTTTGCTGCCCGGACGGCCCCAGGGAGGATACTATGTACTATCTTCAGACGGAACAGAGTTTTGACGCAGCCCATTTTCTCAAGGGTTACGAGGGGAAATGCAAAAATCTCCACGGCCACCGCTGGCGGGTGGAGGCGAGGATTCAGGGACAGACGCTGCAGGACAGCGGTCCCCAGACCGGAATGCTCACCGACTTCGGCGACCTGAAAGCCGATCTCAAGGCTCTGACCGACGAATTTGACCACGCACTGCTGGTGGAAGAGGGAGCCCTGCGGGATACCACTTTGGCCGCCCTCCGGGAGGAGGACTTCCGGATGGTGATTCTCCCCTTCCGCACTACCGCCGAAAACATGGCGAAGTATTTCTATGACTGTCTGTCCGGCGCAGGCTATCCGGTGACTCGGGTGACTGTCTGGGAGACCCCCACGAACTGCGCAGTCTATGACGGCGGTGAGGAGGAGACCTGGCTTGTCTGATCGGCATACCTACCGGGTGGCGGAGACTTTTCTGAGCATCAACGGCGAGGGGACCCGGGCCGGGCAGCTGGCCTTTTTCATCCGCTTTACCGGCTGCAATCTCCGCTGCGGCTACTGTGACACCATGTGGGCCAACGTCCCAGATGCGCCCTATACGCCACTGACCGCTGACGAACTGTGCGTGCTCGCGGCACAAAGCGGCGCGGAGAACGTCACCGTCACAGGCGGTGAACCGCTGCTGCAGGAGGAGATTGGGACGCTGCTTGACCGGCTTGGCCGGGATCATTTTGTAGAGGTGGAGACCAACGGCGCCGTTCCTCTCTCCCCGCTCCTGTCACTCGCCCATCGCCCCTCCTTCACCATGGACTACAAGCTCCCAGGCAGCGGCATGGAGCAATTCATGTGTCTGGAGAATCTGTCCCTGCTCACTGCCACAGACACGGTGAAGTTCGTCTGCAGCAGCCGGGAGGACCTTTGCCGGGCCGCTGGAATCATGGCACAATACGGCATGATCGGCCGCACCCACGTCTATCTCAGCCCTGTGTTCGGCCGGATCGACCCGGCGGACATGGTGGAATTCATGAAGGAGCGGAACCTCACCGGCGTAACGCTCCAGCTCCAGATGCACAAATTCATCTGGGATCCAAACAAGAGAGGTGTCTGATATGATCGACACAGAGAAAATCGCATATCACATCCGCGGCATTCTGGAGGCTCTGGGGGACGACCCGGACCGGGAAGGACTCCGGGAGACACCCCAGCGGGTTGCCGGAATGTACGAGGAAGTATTCCAGGGCATGAACTACACCAACGCCCAGATTGCGGAGATGTTCGACAAGACCTTTGACCAGGAGACCGACTCCGAGGATCTGGTGGTGGTAAAGGACATCGACGTGTTCTCCTACTGCGAGCACCATCTGGCCCTGATGTACGATATGACTGTCAGCGTAGCCTATTTCCCCCGGGGAAAGGTCATCGGTCTGAGCAAGATCGCCCGAATCGCCGACATGGCCGCCCGGCGGCTTCAGCTGCAGGAGCGGCTGGGCCGGGATATTGCGGAGATCGTCTCCATGGTCACCGGTTCTCCCGATGTGGCGGTGGTAATCTCCGGCTGTCACAGCTGCATGACCGCCCGGGGCATTCAGAAGCCGGGCACCAAAACCATCACCACCACCTACCGGGGCCGGTTTGCGTCCGACGAAACGCTTAAGGCACGAATGGAGGCGCTGCTGAAATGAAGATCCTTGTATTATCCAGCGGCGGCGTGGACTCCACCACCTGTCTGGCTCTGGCAGTAAAAGAAGCCGGCCCGGAGAACGTCTTCTCCCTGTCCATCTACTACGGACAGAAACACGACAAAGAGCTCGAAGCTGCCCGTGCTGTGGCGGCCTATTACGGCGTAGCGCATCAAGAACTGGATCTGGCGGTCATTTTTGCCGACAGCAACTGCAGTCTGCTGAAGCAGTCCTCTGAGGAGATTCCCAAAGAAAGCTATGCTCAGCAGCTAACCGGGACAGAGGGCACCGTTTCCACCTATGTTCCCTTCCGGAACGGCCTATTTTTGTCCTGCGCCGCCAGCGTGGCGCTGAGCCACGGCTGTGAAAAGATCCTGTACGGCGCACACGCGGACGACGCGGCGGGAGCCGCCTATCCGGACTGCTCGGTACAGTTCGTGGAGACTATGAACCGGGCCATCACCGAGGGCACCGGAAACCAGCTCCGTCTGGAGGCACCCTTTGTATCCGTCACCAAAGCGGAGGTGGTCAGAACAGGTCTGGCGCTGGGGGTCCCCTATGAGCTGACCTGGAGCTGCTATGAGGGCGGGGAAACTCCCTGCTGCCGCTGCGGCACCTGCATCGATCGGATCGAGGCCTTCCGTGCAAACGGCGTAGAAGACCCACTTCTGAAGGAGGTTTGACCATGACCGGCAGAACAAAAGAGGAACTGTCCGGCATCACCATGCTGGGCAACCGCAACGTCCAATATCCCACGGACTATGCTCCGGAGGTACTGGAGACCTTCGTCAACAAGCACACTGATCACGACTACTTCGTCAAGTTCAACTGTCCGGAATTCACGTCCCTGTGTCCCATGACCGGACAGCCGGACTTCGCCACCATCTATATCAGCTATGTGCCGGACGTGAAGATGGTGGAGAGCAAGAGTCTCAAGCTCTATCTGTTCTCCTTCCGGAACCACGGGGATTTCCACGAGGACTGTGTGAATACCATCATGGAGGACCTGATCCGGCTCATGGACCCGAAATATATCGAGGTCTGGGGCAAATTCACGCCCCGGGGCGGTCTTTCCATCGACCCCTACTGCAACTACGGCAAACCCGGCACCTGCTGGGCGGACGTGGCCTGGGAGCGGCTGAAGCTCCACGATCTCTACCCGGAAAAAGTGGACAACCGATAATGGATTTCATTTTATGTAAACTTCCCACGCATCTGCTTCCCTGGTTTGCGGAAAACAAGCGGGACCTGCCCTGGCGGAAGGACCGGGAACCATACCATGTCTGGTTGTCGGAGATCATGCTGCAGCAGACGCGGGTTGAAGCGGTGAAAGGCTATTATTCCAGGTTTTTGGCCCGGTTTCCCTCCATTGGCGATCTTGCCACGGCAGAGGAGACGGATCTGCTCAAGCTTTGGGAGGGACTTGGCTATTACAGCCGGGTCCAGAACCTCCAAAAAGCCGCCATTGAGATTATGTCGACTTACAAGGGCGTTTTCCCAACGGATTACGCCGCCATACGCGCACTGCCCGGCATCGGAGATTACACGGCAGGTGCGATCTCATCCATCTGCTTTGATCAAAAAACACCCGCCGTGGACGGAAATGTGCTGCGGGTGATGAGCCGCCTGCTGGACGATCACAGCTGCACCGACGATCAGAAGGTGAAGCGCCGTTTCTCCGCCCTGCTCTCAGAGGTCTATCCGGAGGAAGCGGGGACCTTTACCCAGGCGCTGATGGAGCTCGGAGCAACCGTATGTCTGCCCAACGGAGCACCCCGGTGCGAAGGCTGTCCCATGGGTGATCTCTGTCTGGCCCGGCAGCGGGGGACCATTGACAACCTTCCGGTCCGGGCTGCCAAGAGGCCCCGGAAGCAGGAGGAAATGACGGTATTCCTGCTGACCTGCGGAGACAAAGTCGCCCTGCGCCGCAGGCCAGAGACAGGCCTTCTGGCCGGTCTATACGAGCTGCCGCATCTGCCCGGCCGACTTTCCCCGTCGGAGATCATTCACGCGGCGGAGGAATGGGGACTGCGGCCGCAGTACTTGGAAAAGACCGTGGGCAGGACTCACATCTTCACACACATTCAGTGGAACATGACCGGAGCAAGACTTCACTGCGCCAGCGAAAATGACACATTCCTTTGGCTGGACCGCACTGCAGTGACGGAGGCTGCCGCACTTCCAACGGCGTTCCGGCAGTTTCTACCTGACATCTGGGAGGACTTCACATGACCAATCTGGAAGAAGCCAGAATGTTTTTTCAAAACGACCGGTTTGCCACGGAAAACGGCGCTGTGATCTCCGAACTCGGGGAGGATTATGCCGTTTGCACTCTGGAGCTTGAAAACCGTCACCGCAATGCCCTTGGCAACGTCATGGGCGGCGCAGTATTCATGCTGGGGGACTTTGCCTTTGCGGTGGCCTCCAATTACGGAAAACAGCCCACCGTTTCCACCACCAGTCAAATCTCCTTTCTCCGGGCTGCCAAGGGGAATCGGCTCACCGCTCGGGCAGAGCGTGTCCGCGCGGGCCGCACCAGCGTTTACTACGAAATATCCGTCTGGGACGAACCGGGAAACCTGATCGCCCGCATGACAGCAGGCGGAGCCATTGTCGGATCATAAAAACAGGGCCTCTCCGGCCCCGTTTTTTTACAAAAACTACTTGTACGGACGTTCGATATGTATTATAATGCAACTGTAATCATCCATCCTGTCTGACAAAGGAGGAATCTGACGTGACCAATGCAGTAAAGCGGATTGGCGTGCTCACCAGCGGCGGCGATGCGCCGGGCATGAATGCAGCAGTCCGAGCCGTCGTGCGGACCGCCCTGAGCCGCGGAATAGAATGTGTAGGCATCCGCCGGGGCTGGAGCGGATTGATCAACAGTGACTTCGTCATGCTTGGAGCCAGCAATGTCCGGCATATCCTCTCCCGGGGCGGCACCATGCTCTATACCGCCCGCAGCGAGGAGTTCAAAACTCCGGAGGGCCGGAAGAAAGCGGTAGCCACCTGCCGGCTTCTCGGGCTGGACGCCATTGTGGCTATCGGCGGAGACGGAACCTTTAAGGGCGCGCTGGAGCTGTCCCGGCTGGGTGTTCCCATCGTGGGAATCCCTGCCACCATTGACAATGACATCGGCTGTACCAACTACACCATCGGCTTTGACACCGCCTGCAACACCGCTGTGGAATGTATTGACAAGCTACGGGACACCATGCAGTCCCATGAGCGCTGCTCCGTGGTGGAGGTCATGGGGCGGCACGCCGGTTTTCTGGCGCTGTATGTGGGACTGTCCGTGGGTGCAACAGCCGTGCTGATTCCGGAGGTGGAGCTGGACTTCCAGCGGGATGTGGTAGCTCCGATCCAAAAGGCCCGTCTCAACGGCAGCACACACTTTATGATCGTAGTTGCCGAGGGTTCCGGGAAGGCCACTGAGATCGGCGCGCAGATCCACGAGACCCTGGGAATCGATCCCCGCGTCACGATTCTCGGCCATATCCAGCGGGGCGGTTCCCCCACCGCACGGGATCGGGAAATGGCCTGCCGCATGGGGTACGCGGCGGTCACTGCTCTGGCCGAGGGCCGCGGAAACAGCGTGATCTGCACCCAGGAAGGCCGGCTGGTGGAGATTCCCATCGAGGAAGCGCTGAAAATGGAGAAGCACCTCCAGATGGACCGCTACGAGGTGCTGGAGGCCCTACAGACCAGGATGCCCGACTGATCATACAGACTAAAACAGAGGCTGAACCCCCGTGGGTTCAGCCTCCTTGTTTATCACGTTCAATCTGGTCTCAGGTTTTCCTTCTCTTATTTGACGATCAGTTTTCCGCCGGACAGCAGTTCATATTCGCCCTGGCCGTCCGCAGCTGCCGCCTGGATCACCACACCGGCCGGCGCGTCGATCTGCGCAACTTCCACGTCGCATCCCAGCACCACACTGGAATCGGCGGTAGCATACCAGCGGCTGCCCTGATCCATGACCAGAGCCGCATTCTCGATCCGGCCGGTCAAGCAAGTGGAGGTCAGATACACCCGGCAGTCCCGCTCCGGATCCTCATGGAGGATATCGCCGGTAACGGACATATCCTTCAGGTGCAGTTCATCACCCGGAGTGGGCCGGCCGTTGACCCGGGCCGCGTTGGGATCCGCGTTTTTGCAGGTGCGCATCAGCGCTCCTCCGGTCTCCACATTGCAGTTTTCCATTTTGACGACCACATTCTGCCCATGGACCTCCACCGCGGTCTTTCCGGTCTTGATGTCGCAGTCCGTCAGGGTCAGCTCGCCCACTTCCGTATGGCGGCCCATGACGCAGTGCATCAGCGCCAGATAGGTCCCGCAGCTGATCTCCGAGCCGGTCCACTTGACGCTGGCCTCACCCGCGATGATCGCGCCCTGGCAGGCCACGTCGAATTTGCAGTCGTTGAATACGTCGTGGCAGCCCCAGTCCGCGTAGGCGCCGTAGCCGGACTTGGTGGAGACCACCTTGCAGTCATTGGCCTCCAGATAGACGAATCCTGCGGAGGCATCGGTGCTGAGGGCAGCCCAACCGTCGCAGGTGATCAGGCTGTTGTAGAAATAGCTATAGGAATTCTGCACAGTGCAGTGGGTCCGGTTGTTGCCCTGGATCTCCAGCGGTGCGGGAGGCGTCTGGCCCTTTGGGGCCCAATCGGGCGCATCCTCACCGTAGGGCGCACCGTGGGATGTGATGATGGAATCATAGACCTTCAGTACACTTCCGCCGGAGGCGGAGGTGGAGGTCCGGCTCAGTCCCCAGGTGTCGATCAGGCAGTCCTTCAGCGTCAGCTTTGCGTGGTCGGACACGCCCGCGCCTGCAGACTTCTCTCCAAGGCCCTGGCCGTCTCCGGACAGGGAAATCACTGCCCCCTCGACCGTATAATCCGTGCCGGCACCCTCCGCGTATACGCCACCGACCGCGCCGTCATAGCTGACGATCCGCAGGTCAGCGGCTTCCGTGTCGCCGACCGTGCCGCCATAGAGGGAGGCGTCGTTGCCATCTGCGCGCTTTCCGTCCTTGATGTAGACGGTGGGAACCATTTTCGGTCCGTCACCCATGGGAGGAGGACCGCCGGGGCCTTTGTCCTCGATGCCGTTCTCCTGGAACCACGCCCAGGGCTCGATGGGCTCATAGGGGACTCTCGGCGTGATCTTCAGTTCTTTTCCGGTGAGTTTCATATGCCGGCCTTCTTTCTTCGTAGAATAAAACAATTATACCGTCCAGATAATGCGAATTGCAAGTATCATTCCTGTTGAACGGAAAAACCGCAAAATATATCAGCCATGCCGCTGTTCCCAGATCCGCGAGGGCCGGAAGATCAGATCTGTCCAGCGGAACCGGCCCGCAAGAGACGCGAGCAGCAGGCACAGTGCCGTGCTGAGCGCAAAATTCAGCCATACGCTGAACCAGGGAGTATGAATCCCCAACAGCGGCAGCAGGCTCCGGAAACCCGCCGTAAAGAATGTGTGGAGCAGATACAGTTCCAGGCAGTGCTTCCCGCAGAGCTGGAGCAGCCGGTTCTCAGCCAGAGTTCTGAATCGATAAAACAGCCACAGCAGCAGGAAACAGATGCATACCGCGATCCCCAGCTTCCAGTTTGCGTACCAGTACCGGACATACCAGTATACATAGAAATAACCGGCGGTGAACAGGCACATGGCGGAAATTCCGGCAAGCTTGGCGCTGCCGATCAGTTCCCGCCGTCGATTGAGAAAACAGCCCAGGGCAAAGAAGAAGAAGTGGTACAGGATCCGGTAGACCGTCAGTTGCGTCCAGTCCAGATGCAGATCCGCAGCCATGACCGCCACCGCCGCCGGAGCAAGGAGCCACCACCCGGGCCATTCCGGCAGCCGGACCAATGCGGCAAGAATATAGATCACAAACAGCACGTAGACATACCAAAAGTTCCCCAGGGGCTCTAAAAACATCCGTCGGAGGTCCTGCAGGTCATAGGCTTCGTTCACCAGATCCGGCACCGCCTGTTTGACACACCACTGGATCAGGGCAAACAGCACGTAGACCCAGAGCAGATTAACGAGCTGCCGGAAGAATCGATCCCGCCGCAGCGCACCGTCCCTCCAGTAGGCCAGCGTGAACGTATAGCCGCTGATCAGAAAGAACAGCGGCATGTGAAAACTGTAGATCCAGGTTCGGACGGGATAAAAGCTCCCATAGGCATCCGGAAACGTCCACGCATCCAGATAACCAGACAGCACATGTCCCAGAATCACAAGCAGGATCCCGAATCCCTTCAGGCCATCCAGCCACGCCTCCCGGCGGTTACTTCCCGACATGGCCTTGCACCTTGCCCAAAAGCTCTTTCCCGAGCCGTCCGAAATATTGAAACTCCGAGGTACGGCAGAACAGCAGGAACATGATGCCGTTGGGGAGAATCAGACAGATCAGGATCCTGGGGATGACGCTCAGGAGGCTGTATCCCACCAGGCCGCAGATCCATACGCTCAGGAAACAGATCCCGGCGGTGACCAGCGCATGGCTCGCAAACCGGATAAAATAGTCCCGCAGGGGGGAATCAAACACGTTCCGGTAGAGCACGTAGGGTTCCACCCACAGGGAGGTGGTCACCGTGGAAACCATCGTACCAAGGAAAATGCCCATCAGGCCGAAACGTCTGGCCAGCAGGATCGACGCCACCAGATTGATGATGGATTCAAACAGCGGCTTGTACCGGTCGTTCCAGAATGCACCCGAGGCATCCCGGAAGGTCAGCACCGGACGGCGCATGCCGTAGAGGTAGAAATTGATCACCAGTACAATCAGTGTTCCCCGATCCAGCAGCCAGCCCCGGTTCCGCAGCCAGATGAACTCAATGAACGGCGGCAGCAGGTTCAGAAGACATACCGCGCAGAAAGTGTAGATCCAGAAAGCGAAGAAGAACACGTCGTTGAACGTCTCCCGCAGGTGTTCCCTGCCCTCCTCATCCGTGTTGGCGGACAGATTCCCCACGCTGGCCACGATGGATTCAAAGATCTGATTGGTCACCGTCTGGAGAGGATGAATGATGGTATAGTAGTTGCTGTACAGGCCGGCGGTAGCCAGACCGATGAGCTTGGAGATGAGGATATTGTCGGTGGAATTCACCACCACGGCCCCCACCTTGTGCATGCTCATGGCGGCCACGTTCCGGAAGATGATATTCCGGTCGTCCTTATCCATGGGCTTGACGTCCTTGTCCCGCAGATAGGGATAGAGCTTGTCCGCCTTCCGGGCCAGGATGAAGTTCTCGCCCCAGGTGGAGATTACCTGAAGTACCAGGAACACCACATAATTCTTCGTCAGGGCAAGGAAAATGATCTGAACCAGATTCAAGATAAAGTACGCCCCATAGTGGATCCCGGTCTCAATGTACTTCTTCTGATCGCAGACAATGAGACTGCGCTTGTAGGAATAGAAGTAGGACACCACAGTATTGGCCACGAACAGCAGATAGATCACGTTCAGGTGGGGAATATCCGGAACCTCATCCATGAACACCGTATAGAACGGCAGGAAAGCCAGTCCCAACGCACCGATGATCAGGCCGATGGTGATATATGCTTTCTTGTAAAAAGCCATGTGGCTTTTGATCTTCTCCACGTCGTTCCTGGCCAGTGGCGCATACAGGCTGTAGGCCATGGCTGGTCCGACCCCCAGTTCCACCAGGGAAAGCATGGTCAGCACATTGGTAAACAGGCCGTTGAGGCCCAGATAGGTCTGGTTCAGGTAGTGCAGGAAAAAGACCCGGGCCAGAAGATTGACCAGGATGCCGCCCATCTGCCCCAGCATGGCGGCGCCGATATTGCGAAGTGAATTCTGTGTACGCGCCATACTGGATCACCTCCGGCGCTTCTTATTTTTCCGGTTATTTTGCCCCCAGAGGCGGGACGTACTCCCCCCGAATCAGGGAACCCACGTAATGCCCCAGGAAAATAAGGGCATAGATCAGGAGTCCGTTCTGATCCAGAAACGGCTCCATGGCGGTCATGACCATTACGGCCATCAGGCCCGCGGAGATCAGGCAGGCGTACGGATGCTTCCGATGGATCATCAGCTGCCTTCCCGCCCGCTCCAGCATGAACAGATAGGCGATCAGCGCGCCCAATCCGCCCTCCACCAGAACCTCCAGAAACACATTGTGGGCGTGATAGTATTTGTGTTTTGCCAGCCGGTAGACCTTGCCGGACTGGGCGATCCCGTATCCCAGGAAGGGAGACCGTTCAAACAGGAAGATCGCCCGGTCCCAGATGTCCGTACGGCCCGTAAAGCTCAGGCCCTTATGCAGGACTCCGGTGATGAAAAATTCAAACAGGTTCTGAAGCCGGAACATGACAATGGAGAAAAACAGTCCCGCCCCGGCCAGAGACGCCGTCAGGAAATTGAACAGGAACTGCCCTTTCCGCTCGTAGAAAAACAGCAGGAAGATCAGCGCCACCAGCATGCCCATCATCCCCGTGGCCGCCCAGACCAGGAGCAGGCTCTCCGCGGCGACAAAGATCATGAGATACGCAAACCAGTTGACCCGTCCGTGAAGCATGGAGGAGCGCAGCGTCACCAGGAACATATACGGCACCATCATCGGCGAGAGCATATTGTCGATCCCCAGGAGATTGTAGGAATAGCCGTAAGTGCCGCCGGTGGTCAGTCCCCGGGGGAATATGCACTCCAGAACAAAATTTGCCAGGATCAGCACCGTCATGGGCATCACCAGCATATCCACCGCCATCACGGGATCCTCCCGGAGACGCACCTCCAGCAGCATGCAGAAGGTCACGATGGTCATCACATAGTTGATGAGCGCCCACAGATTGTCCTCCCGCACCAGCGTACCAATGGCCACAAATCCCAGATAGGCCGCCAGAAGGATCAGCACGGACGAAGGCCTGCGCCGGAACCGGATCATCTGCCGGAGATAGAGGACGCAAATCACCGCGGCGGCCGCCAGCCGCCACAGATCGAACGCCGTCTCAAGCCAGGCAGTTTCCTCCATCACGCCAAATACGGCAGGCTTAAAGTATGGAATTATCAGCAGGTAATACAGCCATTGCCGCAGTTGTTTGGATCCCATGGATTACTCCTTCATAATCAGTGACCGCTGAGCCTGTCCATTAAAAATGCACCAATATGCCGGAGATTCAAGCAAATGATGGGGTAATAGACATGATATTTGATTTTTTCCTTTCTGGAAAGCGCCGGCGAAGCGAATAGTTCTCCGGCGTAGGTTTTCAGTTCCGTCCGCAGGTCCCAGACCTTAGCAGCGTCCCCGTCGATGACGCCGTGAAACATCAGATCCCGGATGCCCTTCTGATATTTCATTTTCGCCAGATTCTGTGTTTCCGGCGACAGGTCCTCCGTCAGCGCTACGATCTTTTTTCTGGCCGCAGGCTCCGTCAGCTTCCGCTCGTTCACCGCGCCGTACATGGCGCCGCTGGTGCGGACATAGTACCGGTACAGCCGGTCCGGGAAAAATACCGCGGACTGCACACCGCTGCGGAGAATATACTCTCCGTCCTCCACGATATGAAGGGTCTCGTCAAACTCCAGAAGGCCGCCGTCCGGCCGGGTCAGCGCTTCCCGCCGGAAGAGCTTGTTCCACATGACGGTGGTATAGCCGTCCGGCCGGAGCATCCGCCGGGCCATGCCATCCCGGTCCACGATCTCTTTTTGATATCCGTCCGCAGGCAGACCATCCTGCTTCCCGGATCGGACATAGTGTCTGTGAAACCCGCAGCAGGCCATATCTGTCCCGGATTCCTCCAACGCAGAGGCAAGGGCGGCAAGATACCCCGGCTCCAGAACATCGTCACTGTCGGCAAACCCGATATACGCCCCGTCCGCCAGCCGGAGGGCCCGGTTGCGGGCGGATGACACACCCGTATTCGGCCCCACCACCACGGTGATTCGGGGATCCTGTTCAGCCAGATCCGTCATCAGCGCCACGGAGCCGTCCGTGGAGCCGTCGTCACTGAGCAGGATCTGAAGATCCTCCCAGTCCTGGGCCTGCAGGGATTCCACCATGGCCCGGATATAAGGTTCCGCGTTGTACACGGGAACGATCATGCTGATCCGCTTCATGGTTCCGTCTCCCCGGTAATGGTGCCGTGCTTGTTCTGTTCCTCCACCGGCGGCGGAGTCATATAGTCCCCATAGAGCTGCCGGTTCACCAGATCGTAATCCCGGGGCGCGGGCAGCGTGATGTCTTCAAAGGGATAATCTGTCACGTCCTCATAGACGCTCCGGGCAAAGACCTCCCGGAACTTGTAGGCGCCCATGAAGTTCACCACCCGGCGGCAGTTCTCAAAGGGATACTTCTTCAGGCAACGGTCGATGAGCCGCATCCGCTTCAGGGTGTCAAGTTTCCCCTCCAGGTGCAGGTGCTTTCCCACAGCCACCAGGATCTTCTCGTGGAGCGGACGGTTTTTCAGGTTCACGGCCACCACCTGATCGAACTGGCTGAACTTCAGCATCATCCGCAGGTACAGCAGCCGGTATTTGTGAATGAAATAGGAGACCGCCCCGTCGGGCATGCCGTCCAGCGGGAACAGGTCGATCCAGGCGGAACGGGTCTTGGGGATCTTGGCGGACACGTCCAGAATCTCAAAGGAGGGATCCACCACCTGGGCCGGATAGTAGGGCATTGTCGGGTCCGTTTCGTAATGGCGGAGATAATAGACGCTCTTCAGTTCCTCCGGCGCGACCTGCAGGAAGGTCTCATAGTCCTTCCGGGAGAACCCCAGATCCACGTCGTCGTCCCAAGGGATGAAGCCCCGATGCCGCACGGCGCCCAGGAACGTACCGCCGATCATATAGATCTGAAGGTGGTGTTTTTCACAGATCTCCAGCACATTGCGGACGATCTCCAGCTCGCACAGCTGCAGATCCCTGAGGGTATTTCCCATGCTCTAATCCCCTTTGCTTCCAAAGAATTTGCGTTTTAGGAACGCGCCGCCCTTTTTCAGCCAGTTCTGCCGTTCCATGAACATCACCGGGACTTCCTGATAGGCAACTCCATTGGCCTCCAGATATACGTCCAGCAGCCGTTCGCTGAGGAATCCGTATACCCGCTTGTCATAGTCGCTGAAGGCAGCGGTGTCGGTTTGCCGTTCCACCTCGAAGAGGATGGGGAACAGCCAGCTGCAGTAGCCGTCGAAGATCTCCCTTTTCATGATGAACATATTGAAGATATGGGTCCAGCTCCGCTTTTTGAGCTGCTCCGCGGCGGCGGCATAGCCTTCTCCCTGTTCTGCAGCCAGGCGCAGCGCAAGATCCAGCGGCTCCGACGGGTGGGCGTGCACATATTGGCCGTACACTGTCTCGATATAGTAGTTCCGGCGTTTCGGCAGCAGCACGTCCGTCTCCCGAAGGAGCTTCTCCGCCTCCCGCTCTGTCAGGATGCAGTCCCACTTGTCCCGGCCGGGTCTTCCCCGGAAATGGCGGCGGTAGTGGGCAAGGCCCACATAGTCTGCGTCCAGGTTCTTCCATGCCCAGTAAATCCCCGTCAGTTCACAGAACGCAGGGTTTTTTTCAGAGATATTCTCCCCGGTATTGTCCCCCGGAAACCCCAGATCCAGATCTTTCCCTGCCTTGCCCACATGAAGCGGCAGGTACATGGGATCCTCCGGCATTCGGTATGCCTTGTGGGCGGCTATGATCACCCGGATCTTCACAGCAGTTTCCCGCAGAGGTCCAGCGCCGAGGCAATGACCTTGTCCATGTCGTAATACTTGTATTCTCCCAGCCGTCCGCCGAAATACACGCCCTGCTCTTCCGCCGCCTTTTCCGCATAGCGGGCGTAGAGCGTGTTGTTCTTCTCGTCGTTGACGGTATAATAGGGCTCATCCCCCAGACTCCAATCCGCCGGGTATTCCCGGGTAACGACGGTCTTGGGCTGAGTGCCGAATTCAAAGTGCTTGTGCTCAATGATCCGGGTAAAGGGCGTTTCCCGGTCGGTGTAGTTCACCACGGCGCTGCCCTGGTAGTTTTCCGTATCCAGGATCTCCGTCTCAAACCGCAGGGAACGGAACTGCAGCGGTCCGTAGCAGTAGCCGAAGTATTCGTCGATGGGTCCGGTGTAAATCACCCGATCCGCCAGGGCCCGGAGGTTTTCCCGATCCTTCAGGTAGTCACAGTTCAGACGGACCTCGATTCCCTCCAGAAGCCGTTCAAACACGGCGGTATAGCCGCCCTCGGGGATGCCCTGATAGCGGTCGGAGAAATAATTGTTGTTGTAGGTAAACCGCACCGGCAGCCGCCGGATGATAAAGGAAGGCAGCTCGCTGCAGCTCCGGCCCCACTGTTTTTCTGTATAGCCCTTGACCAGCTTCTCGTAGATATCCTTGCCCACGAGGGAAATGGCCTGCTCTTCCAGATTCTTCGGGTCGGTGACCGCACCGCGCTGCGATTCGATAATGGCCTTCGCCTCCGCCGGTGTGGAGATGCCCCAGAGCCGGCTGAAGGTGTTCATGTTGAAGGGCAGATTGTAAATCTCGCCCTTATAGTTTGCCACCGGTGTGTTGATGAAGTTATTGAACTCCGTGAACTGATTGATATAATTCCACACCGCCTTGTCCGAGGTGTGGAAAATGTGAGCGCCGTATTTGTGGACATGGATGCCCTCCACGGTTTCCGTGTAGCAGTTGCCGCCTATATGATCCCGCCGGTCCACCACCAGGCACTTTTTCCCCTTTGCCGTCGCCTCATGGGCAAACACCGCGCCGAAGAAGCCGGCGCCGACGATCAGATAATCGTATTTCATTTACATCCTCCCAATTATTTGGCCCCGTCCATTCGAACGACCGCCCCTACGGTCCAAAACAGGATCTTCAGATCCAGCAGGAATCCCCGCTCCAGGACGTATCGCAATTCCAGCGCCTGCCGGGCGCCGTCCTCATAGGTCACATTGCTGCGGCCGCAGGCCTGCCACAGGCCGGTCAATCCGGGCTTGCAGGACAGAAGCAGTTCCCGGTCTTCCCCATAGAGTTCCGTCTCCTCCTGGAGTACGGGCCGGGGACCGACCAGCGAGAGTTTGCCGGAGATGATATTGAACAGCTGAGGCAGCTCGTCAAGGCTGGTTTTCCGCAGGAACGCGCCAACCTTGGTGATTCTGGGGTCCTTCTCCAGCTTGAAGTTTTTCTTGTACTCTTCCAGCTGTTCCGGCGTCAGGGTCTCCTCCAGCCGGTCAGCGTTGTTCTTCATGGTGCGGAACTTGAATACCACCACCGGTTTCCCGTGGTAGCCCACCCGCTGGGGCTTGTAAAAGACAGGAAAGCCGTCCTCCGCCACGATGCACGCAGCGACGATCAACAGCAGCGGAGACAGCACCACTGCAGCGACCAGCGAGAACACCAGGTCAAATATTCGCTTTACGCATTCATAGACCGGTTTTTTTCGCACGCCTTTCCTCTCCCTTTTCCGTTTCTTCCGTTATTCCAGGTCGCCCAGCACTGCCTGCAGATACTGTCCGTATCTGGTTTTTTCCATATCCTTTGCCAGCGCCAGCAGCTGCTCCCGGCCGATCCATCCGTTCCGGAATGCTGTCTCCTCCAGGCAGCCCAGCATTACGCCGCTTCGCTGGGCCGCGCGAATGGCGCCCGCCGCCTCATAGAGGCTGTCGGCGTTGCCCGCGTCAAACCAGGAAAACTCTCCCCCGAGGGGCACCACATTCAGCATTCCATGTTCAAGATACGCGTTGTTGACGGAGGTAATCTCCAGTTCTCCCCGCTCCGAGGGCTGAACCTGCCGGGCGACGTCCACCACTTTGTTGTCATAGAAGTAGAGTCCCGGCACGATATAGTTGGACTTGGGGTGTGCCGGCTTCTCCTCAATGGAGATCGCCTTGCCGTTCTGATCGAATTCCACCACGCCGAAGGGCCGGGGATCTGCCACGTAGTAGCCGAAAATCGTCGCGCCCTTTTTGTTTTTCATTGCCATCCGGAGCTTCTGCCGGAACGCAGGGCCGTAGAAGATATTGTCTCCAAGGGCCAGGCACACCGAATCGTCGCCGATAAAGTCCGCGCCGATGAGGAATGCGTCCGCAATGCCGCGCTGGACCTTCTGTTCGATATACTGAATACTGACGCCGTACTTGCTGCCGTCTCCCAAGAGATTTACAAACGGCTCCTGGTCATCCGGCGGAACGATCACCAGGATATCCCGGATCCCTGCCGTCATCAGCAGATTCAGCGGATAGTAGATCATTGGCTTATCGTAAACCGGCAGCAGCGGTTTACAGACCGGGCGGGTAATGGGATACAGCCTTGTACCCTTACCGGCCGCAAGAATGATTCCCTTCATGAGGTATCTCCTTTCCTGCGTGCAAACGCAGTTCTGTTATCTTCCCGGACAACATGATTACAGTCATATTATCATATCGCGAAGCGGCTCTTTTGTCAATCAGCGGGCTCATTTTTCCCGGCCGTTCTGGGTTCATTTTCCTGCCGTTTCCGCGCCCGGAGATCCTGAAAAAAAGCCTGGAGCAGCGCGGCGCACTCCTCCTTCAGGACTCCGGAAATCACCTCCGGCCTGTGGTTGAAGCCCAAGTCAAACATTCGGACCTTCGACGCGACCGATCCCGCCTTGGGATCTTCCGTGCCGTAGACCACCACGGGGATCCGGGCATTGATAATGGCGCCGGCGCACATGGGGCAGGGCTCCAGCGTCACATAGAGCCGGCACTGCCACAACCTCCACCCGCCAAGGCTGCGGCAGGCTTCCGCAATGGCCTCCAGCTCCGCGTGGCCCAGGGCGGTTTTCCCCTTTTCCCGGCAATTGCGGCCCCGGCCTACGATTCGGTCATCCTTGACGATCACGCAGCCGATGGGCACTTCGCCCTCCGCCGCCGCCGTTTCCGCCAGCCGAAGGGCCTCCGCCATAAACCGTTCATCCTGCGTCATACCCCGGCACGCTCCGTTCGAAAGATGAAAAACTTGCTGAATACATAGTTGATGATAATCACAAGGATCGTAACGAGGATCTTCGCAACGCCGCCCGTGATTCCAAACACAGGATAGTCCGCACCGCGGCTCACCAGAAATGCCACGCCCTGGACCTCTAAAAGCAGGGACACCAGCCGCACCGCTACAAATTCCCAGAACTCCCGGACCGTCTCTGTGACGCCCCTGTGGCCGGTATGGAAGACAAAGTATTTATTGGTCAGAAATGCAAACAGCACCGCTCCCAGCCATCCCCATGCGTTGGCCCAGGGAATCCCGACCCGGTCCACCAGCAGGCAGTACAATCCCATATCCACCGTGACCGTGCCGACGCCGAAGAGCGCATACAGGATAAACTCCTCGTGTCTGCGTATCAATTCCTTCATAAGATCCGACTCCTTGTTTCTGTCCCCATACTATCCCAAATCCATGCAAAAGTCAAAAGAAACCATAGCCAAAACCACAAAATCTGCTGTTTTTTTCTGAACAAGACCCTGTATTTCGGAATTTTCCCGGGTTTTCTTGTATTTGTCCGCGAAATATGATATTCTTATACCACTTTTATTTGGAGTGAGACAGATGAAAAAAATCTTTTTTTTCCTGTTTTTCATATGCCTTCTGACCATCCCCGTTCTGGCAGATTACTCAGTGGACAGTGTTGCTGTCACTGCTGAGGTCTCCGGAAACGGACAGGCTCAGGTCTCTGCGACGTATCAGCTCTCCTTTGACACCACCATCGGGCAGATCGCCATCCCGCTGCCGGAGACCCAGGTGTCCAAGGTCTCCGTCAGCGATTTCCGGTTTTCCCTGGAGGAAACCGACCAGGGAACAGACGTCATCATAAAGCGCCGCGATGGTTTTCTGGGTACTGTGACGTTTCTGGTTCGGTACACCGTCCCATACCGGGACGACGGCGACGAGGAGGCCGACGCTTTTTCTCTGGGGCTGCTGTCCTCCCGCTGGGCTAAGGATGTGGGTTCCTGCTCCTTTCAGGTTCTGATGCCCGCCGCCTTTGATGCCGAGCCCGAGATCGTCAGCGGTTATCACAGCCTGCTTTCCCAGTCCGAGGCGGGACTTACTGTTACAGAAACCAGCTTCGGCGGTTCCGTCTCCTCGCTGATGGCCTATGACTCCCTGTCCGCTTCCATGTCCCTCCCCGACGGATATTTCCACGTGCGCAGTTCCAAGCTCCCTGTTGTGGCGGTGAACATTCTGACGGTGGTCATGCTGCTGATCTGGCTGCTGATGATCATCTACTGGCGAACCAAGCTCTGGTTTCCCCGTTCTCCGGGGCTTCCCCGTCTGCTGATCCCGGAGGGGATCCTGCCCTGCCAGCTTCCCATGACGCTGGATGGCAGCACCTGCGACGTGACAGCCATGCTTTTGGAATGGGCATCGCTGGGATACCTCGCTCTCTCCCGTTCCCGTCAGGGCGTTGTACTCCTGACCCGGACCATGGAGATGGGAACGGAGCGCAGCACGGCGGAGCAGCGGCTGTTCTACAGCATTTTCGGAAACAAGCTTCGGGTTGCCGCCACCCCGGGCAGGTTTTCCCGAGCGGCAGCCCAGTTTCGCGCCGCTTCCCGTCGCTCCCTTTACCGGGTGATATTTGACCGCAGCGGCGGCAATCCCGTCCTGATCCAAATTCCCGGCCGTATCCTGCTGGCTGTGGCCATCGGATATCTGGTCTCCCAGTTGCTCCCTGACGGCGGCGGGTTCCTTGTGCTCGCCATTCTGGCAGGCGTTGCAGGCTTCTTCTACAGCATTTATCTGCACGATGCCGTCAGCCGCTATGCGGGTCTTCGAAACTATGATCTGATCTCCATCGTCTGCTTTGTGGTCATGGCCGCTCTGTTTCCCCTTTCCCTGCTCGCCGGTGCGCTGCCGGAGCTCTTTGCCGGCCTTGGCGCCTGTCTGTTCTCCGCCATTGCCACCTCCGTCGGCCCCCGCCGCTCCCAGCGCGGCATCGAAGCGCTTTCACAGGCCCAGGGGTGCCGCACCGTCTACCGCGAGATCGCCTGGAGCCGGCTCCAATACTATCAGAGCCGCAACACCAGATTCTTTGAGCAGCAGCTTCCCCGGGCTCTTGCCATGAATGTCCATCTCGAGTTTGCCCGGCGGTTTGAGCGACTGCCCATTCCCGTGCCGGACTGGCTGGATCTTCCTTCCCGGGCGACCCGCTCTGCCGAAGCCCTGTGCCGGGATTTGAAGCCTTTTCTGCGTCAACTGCGGGAAGCATTTCGGTAATTTTTCCCATTTTTCCGTCATATTTGCAGCATTTCAAGAAAAAACACCGGATTTTGACTGAAATCCGGTGTTTTTTTTGCAGGGCAATTCTTTACAATGCAGGCGGAATGTGCTATACTAACAGCGCCTGTAAGGATTATGTAAATCAAATTTCCGGCTGCGGCGCGTTTTTTGTTGATACAACCCGCACGCGCGCGGCATACTATAGAACAAGAAGAAATGATTGAGAGGGTGCAATATGGCACAATATGTGATTCACGGTGGAAAGCCGCTTTACGGAACCGTAAATATCAGCGGCGCGAAAAACGCCGCGGTCGGCATTCTGCCGGCGGCACTTCTGGTGGACGGCGTATGCCGGATCGAAAACGTTCCGGACATCTCCGATATTCAGCTGTTCCTCGACATTCTCACCCGGATGGGCGCCTCGGTCCGCATGATCAACAAGACCACCTTTGAACTGGACTGTTCTACGGTCCGGACCACCTCCGCCCCCCATGAGCTGGCCTGTAAGATCCGCGCCTCCTATTATCTGGTGGGCGCGCTGCTGGGCCGTTTCGGCAAGGCCACCGTCGCTATGCCGGGCGGCTGCGATTTCGGCGTCCGGCCCATCGACCAGCACATCAAGGGTTTCAATATCATGGGTGCCAATGTAGAGACCATCAACGGCGACATCGTTGCCACCACCCAGGCCCCGCTGCACGGCGGCCGGGTATCTTTGGATATTGTCTCCGTGGGCGCGACCATGAATATCATGATTGCTGCGGTGCTGGCTGAGGGCCTGACGATCATCGAGCCTGCCGCCAAAGAGCCCCATATCGTGGATCTGGCCAACTTCCTCAACGCCATGGGCGCCAACATCACCGGCGCCGGCACCGATGTGATCAAGGTCCGCGGCGTCAAGCGGCTGCGGGGCGGACAATACTCCATCATTCCTGATCAGATCGAAGCCGGCACTTATATGGCCGCTGTGGCTGCCGCCGGTGGAAAGGTCCGGATCCAGAATGTGATCCCCAAACACCTGGACTGCATCTCCTCCAAGCTGCGGGAGATGGGCGTCAAGATCACCAACGAGGGCGACGCCGTACTGGTAGAGAGCGACGGGCACCTCAATAAGACAAAGGTCAAAACCAACCCATACCCCGGCTTTCCCACCGATATGCAGCCGCAGATCGCGGTATGCATGACCGTGGCAGACGGAACCAGCATGATCACAGAAAGCGTCTGGGACAATCGGTTCCGCTACATTGGAGAACTGCGCCGTATGGGCGCCAACGTTCAGGTCGACGGCAAAGTGGCTGTGATCGAGGGCGTGGATAAACTGCGCGGCTGTCCTGTCAAAGCCTGCGATCTCCGCGCCGGCGCCGCCATGGTGATTGCCGGCCTTGCCGCAGAGGGCACCACCACTATCAGTGAAATCAAATATGTGGAACGGGGCTACGAGAACATCGTGGAAAAGCTCCGGGATTTGGGTGCTGATTTCCAGCGGGTGGAGACGCCCGAGCCGCCTCTGACGGTGATTACCGCCGGCTGATCCGGCCTGTTGAACCCAATATCAAGCGCGCCGCGGAATGGTATCATTCCGCGGCGCTTTTTGATCGTCATGATTCGGCTGTACATCTCTTCCAGATTTCCTTTGTCAGCAGCGCAATGAGCACTGCAAGGCATCCGACCACCGCCTCCAGCAGGATTGCGGAGACCCCCTTTCCCGAAAGGATCACGGTCACCGCATCCACGATCAGATGGATCAGGATCGCAGCCGGATAGAAGTATCCTTTCCCCGGCTTTGTGACCGAAAGCCAGACCAGCACAGACAGGGAGATCTGGATCGCGACGGCAAAGATCCGTTCTGCGCCGCCCAGCAGGAACTGATAGGAAGGCGTGGAAACCAGCGTCTGCATGGACTGCTGAACCTGAGCCAGCGTATCTCCGGTCAGAGAACCCGTCAGGGCCGCGCTGTTTCCACTGTTGATCATCACCGACCAGATCAGATTGTTGATCATCGCAACGCCAACGATTGCCGCCGCCTCAAATCCGCCGTGGCCGGCACCGTACATCAGCGCATTTGTGTCCTTGTCCTGCCTGCGCTTCAGGACGGTCCGGAATGCGATCCACCTTCCCGTCTCCTCGAACAGACCTGCCATGAAACCGCCATACAGGGCATAGAGCCACAAATGGTCCTGAATATATGCCCCGGCTGCAGAGGCCAGCACCAAGGTGTGTACCGCAGCCTCCAGAATCAGCGCAAACAACAGCATGACGGCGCAGCCGATGAAAAACGGCAGGATATCGGCCCCTTTCTTCTTTCGGAAATAAAACAGCAGGATCACCGGCAGACAAAAGCTGACCGCACAGGATATTGCCATACACACGATGGACAACGATGGTACTGATCCGTTCATAACGCACTGTCTCCTTTCGTTCCGTTCAGCCGGATATGGCTTTTCTGCCGTTCCGGGATTCCGCCTTTGGAACTGACCGGTCCTTCTGACCTCATAATAAACGACAATCGCGGGAGATTGTCAAGGGGTTTCCGGGAATTGGACCATTCTTCAGCCGTCATAATCAACATTTCCATGACAATGAGGTGTTTCCCTTTGATTTCATCACTTTCCCGAACTTTTCCGCGTGTTTTGATAAGGTTTTGGAGAGATTGAAAAGTTCCCGAGCTCCGCGGAGCCTGTATAATAGAGAAGAGAAAGGAAGTGGCGGATATGACCATCTGTGACGCGGAACAGATCCTCGCCGCGGCGGAGCCTCTGACCGGGAAATGGAAACTGGATCTGCTGGCCCGACTGAGCTCCTCGCCGGCCCGGTGGAATGAGCTGGTGAAATTCTTTCCCGAAGCAGCCCCGAACGTCCTGACCCGGCAGCTCAAGGAGCTGGAGCACGACGGTCTCGTCCGGCGGATGGACCACTCCTCCAAGCCGCCCAAGGTGGTGGAGTACCGGCTGACGGAGGCCGGAGAACGATATATCCCGTTCCTCACCGCTGTGGAGGTCTGGCACCTTCGCTGGCAGCAGGAAGCCGCCGTTTGAAGGGAGCGTGAACCGATTGTATCCAGCATCCGCGTTTTCCGTCTGCCGGCGGGTCCTGTCCAGCCGGTGGATGCTCCCGATCCTGAACACCATCGCAGTATCCAAACGCTTTGGCGACATTCAGGATACGCTGGACGGACTGTCCCGGGGCGTTCTGGCATCCCAGCTTCAGGAGCTCCTCTCCATGGGGCTGATCACCCAGAGGAAATATGTCTGTTTCCCCCCGAAAGTGGAGTATCAGATCAGCGAAAAGGGACGGGAACTGATGGAGATTCTCTCCGCCCTGCCGAAGTAGAGATCGAGAAAAAGTCCGCACCGGGACCTGCAGGTTCCGGTGCGTTTTTGTTTTATCCTTTTTCCGCCTGAAGCTCCGCAAAGGTCTTGACCGGGCAGTAGCTGTTGTCATTGTCCAGCGTCCGGTAGGGCTCCGGCCAGGGTACGGTGTTCTGGGGCGGCATGATCACGGAATAGGGCAGGTGCAGCGGGCCGGGATCCGTCACATCCGGATCTTCTCCCAGCGTTACGGGGCCGATACCCTTCTCCTGGGGGGCGGTGAGCCGTTCAAAATCCTCATGGGCGAAATTGGTCATATCCAGCTTGCCCATAATATCCGGGCACACCTGCTCGTGCAGGTATTTCCACTTGCCGTTTTCCAGCACGAAATCCGAACCGTAGCGCTCCCACAGCACGTTGCAGTAGGGGTACTGATGGCGGTTCAGGCGGCAGAAGATCACACCGGGGGTGATGAAGGATCCCCGGGCGCTCTTTCCATCGTCAGCCACTTCGATCACATCGGTGAACAGCGTATGGACCGAGGCCTCCATCAAGGGCCGGGGATCCAATCCGCCAAGCTCCGGATAGATTTTCTGGTTCTTCAGCTGCAGCTCCATGGCCATGTTGTCGTAATGGGTAACGGAACCTTCCCAGATCTGGTCCCAGCCCCGCATCCGGCCGAAGATATGTCCCCAGGAGCACCAGGGATCATGGCTCCAGATGTTGTGCCATTCGCCGTAGGCGTCCGCCCTGCCGTGATAATAGGTGTGCTGGGCCTTGACATTCTCCACCTCCTGAGAGGCGGCGGCATTCGCAATGCGCTGATGGAGGTCCAAATGCTTTTTTCTCATCTTATCTGTCCTCCTCTGCGATGTAGTCCTGGTGTCCCTCGGGGCCGTAGCTGTTGTCCTCGTCAAAGGTCTGGTAGGGCACCGGCGGCGCGGGATAGTTGTCCAGCCAGTTGTACATGGCGTTATGGGTCAGCATGGGGATCGTCGGCGTGCCGAACTCCACAAAGGCAGGGTTCTCCTCGTCGGGCAGATAGACCTTCTGCTTCATATAGTCCTGCCCCGCCTCGCTCTGCAGGTCTGTGGCGATCACCAGATGCCAGATCTTCCACTTCCCGTCCTCCTTGAGGAAATCAATAGCCAGCTTTTCCATGTACCACCGGGCGTCCGCCTCGGTCTCGCTGACAGGCAGCGTCTCCTGGGAGATGCAGTACCACAGGCCCCGGGCGGTTTTTCCGTCATAGGCCTCATAGACCAGGCCCGTGGAGGCCGGATGCAGGAACAGGCAGCCGTCTCCGTGGCCATTGCCGGGGAGGGCTTCGATCTTTTTGTCATGTTGGTTTACATAATAATCATCGATGGCATCCATGCCCACATAATAACCCCAGTTCCGTCCGAAGGAGGCAGTCTTTTTCGCCTCCTCGCCGGAGACCCACAGGTCTTCCAGTTCCTTCTGACGCCAGTTGTTTGCCACATAGTAGACCCGTTTGGCGCAGACTTTTTTGATCTCCTCCACGTCCCAGACGCGGGCAATCAGCTCTTCATCGGTATATTTCGGCGCTTTCATTCATTCCACCGCCTTGTATTATAAAGTAGTAGTTTTTATAGCCCCTCTCCAAGGGCTGTGCTACACTGCAAGGGATGCTGTGGATTGGTATGCACCTACTACCGCATAGACGGTTCCAGAAAGGCTCCAACCACAGCCCTTTGCAGATTTGT
>JAFUFT010000017.1 GCA_017469795.1 Oscillospiraceae bacterium | reverse complement strand
GGGACCGCCGGGACCGCCAGCGGGTTTCCCACCGGGACCGCCAGGGCCGCCAGGGCCGCCAGGGCCGCCGGGACCGCCTGCGGGTCTGCCGCCGGGGCCGTCCTCGGCCACATAGCCGAGATCCGCGGCTACCTGATTGAAATTAAAGCGTTTGATTTCTTCCGCCATCGTAATACCTCCTGTTTTGCGCCGCGAACTGCGGCTTTTGGATTCTGATCCCATTATTCATGGGAAAAACAGGCAGGTCAAGAAGGTACAAATCCATGACAATGGTAAAAACCTTCCGGTCTGCGGAAAATGAGAAGCCGGGGCGGGAATTGAGCAGGGAGGCATTTTTCCGGAAGAATCGAAAAAACCATATTTCGGAATAGAAAGAATCGTGGTATAATGAAAATAATACCTGAGGGGAGGGATTCCGGTGCCGGAACACAATGACTTTGATATTATGGCGTGTCCGTCCGTGCGGCTGGCGGGACCTTCGGAGGGCCCGCTGCCGGAGCAGATCTACGGCATGCTCAGCGCTCTGCTGCTGCGTTCCGGGGATATTGGTGACGAAATCGCCTCGGCCATGGCAGATCTGGGCGTCCCGCTGCCGGAGGGCAGCTTCCGCGTGGTGCAGTTTTCGCTGGACGATCCCATTCTGGCGCAGGTGCCGGTTCAGGACCGTCACAGCTGCCGGATCCGCCTCTACGACCGGCTGCGGGACCGGGTGCTGGAGCAGCTGGATCCGGAGGACCGGGGGTTTTTGTTCCTGCTGTCAGGGTATCTGCTGGGGATCCTGTATACCGGCGGGCGGGAGATCACCTCGCTGTGTGCGGCGGCGGCGGATTACGCCAGGCAGACTCTGGGCGTGTGCGTCCATGTGAATATCAGCACCCGGTGGAATGATGTGAAAAACGTGGGGCAGGCCTACCGGATGATCAGCGACGTGGAAAGCAGCAGAACCTTTTTTACCGATATGATCGGGCAGGTTTTTTCCATTCCGGAGGGCGTATTCGACCGGCTGAACAACACCGCCGAGCGGACGGAAATGGAGCAGTCCTTCCTCCATGCGTCGAACCGGATCTGCGGCAGCATCCGGGCCGGGGAGGCGGAGATCGCCGCCGGCTATCTGCGGGAGGAGCTGCGGCAGATCGCCGAAAACTCCCTGGGAATGCCCTACCCCATCACCCTGACGCTGACCATCAATCAGTTCATTTCGGTGCTGCAGTATACGCTGGTGTCGGAGGATCTGGCGGACTTAAGGTATCTGGCCCGTCGGGATTTCAGCCGGGATCTGGTCTCCAGCCGGGATATGGCGGCCTGCCTCCGTCTGGCGGAGCCTGTTGCGGCGGAACTGGAGGCCCATGCCAGAGCGCGCCGGGAGGCCCAGCATGACCGCATGATGCATGAGATCCGTGACTATGTGGAGCGGAACGCCACCGACATGAACATCGGACTGACTGCCATCGCCCGGGATTTCCACATCAAACCCAGGGAGGCCGCGGAATCCTTCCGGCAGTATTACGGAGTCAGCGTCAACGACGTGATCCATCAGACCAGAGTCAAAAAGGCCAAGGAGCTGATCCTGACCACCGACAATTCCATTCAGAGCATTGCCGAGGCGGTGGGATACTGTTCTCTGGCCACCATGTACCGGGCCTTTACCAATATAGAGGGTGTGGCGCCGGGCAAGCTGCGTCAGAACAAGTCCTCCTGAACAGACGGCAAAAAGCCGGCCCTTTTAAAAGGGCCGGCTTTTTGCCGCGAAACACCGCGGCAGCGGCGTTTTTCAATACTCGCTGGATCTTATCATTTTCGTCAAAAAGTTTGGAAAACACCGAAAAATGGGTAAAACTGCCCATTGTCATGTAAATGTGGGTTATTGACCTTTTTCTGGAAGGTTGGTACAGTGAGCACAGTAGCTCCCTGCTTCGGCAGGGGCGGAAACGACTCTCAAAGGAGGAATCACCTTGAGCAAACACTACACAGCGGAGCAGTACGCGGACCGCTGCATGATCATCCGCGAGGTCCAGAATGTGGTCGGCAAGGTGGCCCACTGCGACATGTTGGCGGACTATGACCTGAGCCCCAACTTCTGGAGCAAGGCGGAGGACATTTGCCTGGGCGTCAACGACGGCTACTTCAAGGGCCGGGAAGCGGTTCTGGGGTACTACGCTCAGAAGCTGGAGAACGCCAAAAAGCTCACCCGGCTCGTCATGGAGAAGTGGGCGGATCACAAGGACGTCAAGGGCAAGACCGAGGCGGAGATGTTCGGCGCCGGCTACGTCAAGGGCACCGATATGCACACCCCCATCATCGAAGTGGCGGAGGACATGAAGTCCGCCAAGGCCCTGTGGCAGTTCCAGGCGGCCGACACCCGGGTCACCACCAAGGGCCCCTTGTCCGTCTGGAAGATCGGCTATATGGCCGCAGACCTGGTGGAAGAGGACGGCGAGTGGAAGATCAAGAATCTGCTCTATGCCCTGGACATCGACCATCCCTGCGCGGAGCCCTGGACGGAAGCGAGCAAGTACCAGGATGACCCGGAATTTGCGGCATTTGCTATCCCGGAGCCGGTGCCCAACGTGAAGGCAGAGGTCTACAAGTCCTATTCCGTGGACCGGCCCTACCAGGAACCCCCCAGAATGCCCGAACCCTATGCAACCCTGGCTGAGACCTTCAGCTACGGAATCTGAGAGGAGGAGCAACCATGGAATGGAAATTTGAGACCCGGATGGCCAACGGCAAGCCCTATGACCGATATGAGTATGATTCCGCCATCCGTATGAAATACAGCACCTCCAAACCCGAGGACTTCGATCTGGAGACCCGGGCATGGCGGGCCTATCAGGTGGAGGAAGTGAAGAAAGTCCTCTCCAAGCGGGCCTATCTGGAGCACGCCAACCGCCGGGCCGAGGCCCTGGACACCCTCTGGACGAAGGAGCGGGCGGATTCCGCCACCTACGGCCGGAACTGGGGCTATTACGTGGGTCTGGATAACATCCGGAAATACTATGTGGACGGCAATCCCTTCGGCGGTGCGGGCACCGACGTCTGCCATCCCTTCACCACCTATAAGATCATCATTGCCGACGACAACAAGACCGCCCAGGCCACCTGGTACTCCATCGGCTACGAGATCAACCCCGCCCTCGGCAAGGACGTGGACTGCTACTGGGACAACCAGCGCTGCGGCGCGGATCTGGTCTATGAGGACGGACAGTGGAAGATCTGGCACTATTTCGCAGGCACGGATTTTGCCGTCCGGCCCGGATTCCCCTATGCCTCTCTGCGGACGGAGGAAACCACGCCCTGCGACAAGCAGCTGGAAAAGGAGTTCGGCACCCCCGACGTGGCGTTCAAAGCCTATGATTCCTTCTATAACTACTACTTCTATCCCGAGATCACCATGGAGCATGCCACGTTTGCCGACGCCATCAGCAACGGCCCCGAGGGCAACCCCAACTACAAGGGCTGAGGAGGTACGAAGATGAGAAAAAACATTGATCTGGAAACCAAGCTCGCCATCATCGAGGGCGGCCAGGCCTGCGAGAACGCGCATTCCTGGCATGCCATCCTCCATGCGGCCGGTCACACCACCGAAGAGATTGAGACCTTCTGGTCCAAATACCGGGACGACCTGTACTGGGGCTACAACATGGCCGGCATGTATGGCCGCGAAGAGGTCATGAGCAGCTGGGCAGGCGGCCTGGAGGGCGGCGCCCGGGGCCTGTTCCCGGTGTTCAACGAGATGTATCCTGAAACGAAGGATATGGATCCGCTGCCCCTTTCGGAGTATTCGCTCCACGCCATCGGCACGCCCATCGTGGAGGTGGGCGAGGATCTGAAGACGGCCCGGGCCCTGTATTATTCCACAGGCATGCTCTACCGGCGGATCTCCTCCAGCGGCAAGCAGATGGCCGTGTGGATGCTGGAGCGCTACGGCGAGGACTATGTCCGGGAGGACGGCTTCTGGAAGATTGTCCACGAGTGCGTGCTCAACGACGCCGGTGGTGCCCAGGATGTGACCAATTTTGCCATCGACTGCTACAACAAGTGGAAGAGCCCCATGGGCCCCATGCCCGGCGGCGACGGCCCCAAGCCGGAGGGCAAAGGCGGCCCCGGCGGTCCCGGCGGCCCCGGTCCCCAGGGCGCGCAGGGCGGCCCTGGCGGTCCCACCAACAAGCCCAAGAAGGGACAGGCCTACTCCAAGATGGCCGGCGGTCCCCCCAAGGGTTCCATGCCCGCTTCCCACAAGACCTGGTCTCCCGTTCAGCCCGCCCAGGACTCCACCCCTTGGCCGGAGCCCTTCGTGACGCTGGATGACGTGAAGACCCACTATGTGGTCGGCCTGGGCGAGAACAAGGGTGCCCAGCCCAAAGCCAAGCCCTGACGGATCCCGGCTGCAGCTTTGACCGAATAACTATCATGATGCAGCCGGAAACCGGGATTCCCATGGTTTCCGGCTGCAATTTTTCAGATGAGGAGGAAACCGGATGGCTGAAATCATCACAGTCAACATGAACGAACTGGCGGAGTCCGTGGGGGTGCCCTCGTCTTTGTTCACCCCGCCGATCCCAAACGCCAGACCCATGGTGCAGTATGCGTGGGACGGGCCGGCCGTCAGGAAGGCGGCGGAGCGCCTTCGCCAGATGTATCGGACCCCGGGGACGCATCTGGCCTTCCTGGGCCATGTAGATATCTGGATCGTGCTGGCGCTAGCCTACGCTGTGGAGGACACCTGCACCTGCTATTTTGCCAGTCCGAACCACGACGAGAACAACACCTTCACCTACGTACCCCTGGACCGGCGCCCGATCGGGAAGCCCGGCGGTGACGTCTACTTTGACTATAAGATCCGGGACACGGGCGACATCATCTACATGGACTACAATGTGGATGACCCGGCGGTTCAGGGACACAGTTTTTTCCACGACTCCATTGACAAGCTGATCCTGCCTGAGATCCCGGCTGGCAAGACGCTGTGCCTGTACGGCGGCGGCATCTATCCGGTGCAGTGGGTGGTGACTAACACCTATAAGCCCTTCGCTACCGCGGTGTTCACCGCGGCCCATGAGGATGCGGTGTACACCTGCGCCTGGTCCGGCGACAGCAGATACCGGGTGGGCGATCAGCTGCCCCGAAAAACAAACTGATTACGAGAGGAGAGAGCCTGAATGAAACGTTATTTATCCATGATCCTGGTGCTGGCCCTGGTGGCCGCTGTGCTCAGCGGCTGCGGTTCCGCCGCGGAGTCTGCGGTCCAGAACGCTTCGGAATCCGTACCGGAGACTGCTGCCGCCGCGCCGGAGGAACCGGAAGCGGAGCCGGAGACGCCGGAGGAACCGGAACCGGCCGCGGAATCTCTGGTTGAACCGGAGGAAGTCATCGAACCCGAGGAAGAGGAAGTGGCCTATTTCCCCCTGGAGGAGACGAAATCCTTTAACTACTGGTTTGTCTATCCGCCCTTCTTCGAGGGCTTCGCCGAAGGGCCTCAGGACTATCTGATGTACACGGAGGCGGAAGAGCGGCTAAACGTGAGCATTGATTTCACCGCCATCCCGATCCCCGGTGCGGCGGAGCAGTTCATGCTGATGATTGCCAGCGGGGACTACAACGACGTGATCCTGAACTTCCCGGGCAGCTACTCGGGATCTCTGGACGAGGCCATTGACCAGGAGATCATCATCGACCTGACCGAACCGCTGAGCGAGTTTGCCCCGGACTATCTGGCCACTCAGGGAAAGAGCGAGACCCGTGTCCTGGGCTCCTATACGGAGGCGGGACGGCAGGCGGCGATTTACGGATTCCAGACCGACGACGGCCGGATTCCCAAGTTCGGCCCCGTGATCCGGCAGGACTGGTTGGACGAGCTGGGCCTGAAAGCACCGGTGACCGTAGAGGAGTACCACGATGTGCTGGCCGCCTTCCGGGATGAAAAGGGCGCGGCTTCGGCCTACGGTCTGGCGGCGGACGGCGTCACCACCCCCGGCAATATGCAGGGTGCCTACGGGATCGTCGTGCCCTCCAACAACGACGCGAATGGATTCTACCAGGTGGACGGGAAGGTCCACTTCGGCCCGACGGAAGAGGGCTTCCGGGAGATGCTGACCACCCTGAACAGCTGGTACAGCGAGGGCCTCATCGACTCCAACTTTGTCTCGGATACCAGCAGCGCCACCTCCGGTGAGGTGGATTCCTCCCGGATCGCCAGCGGCGCCGTTGGCCTGTGGCGCGGATATGCCACGAATCTGAGCAACTATGAGGACAACATCGGCGGAGGAGCCAAGGTGACCGGAATCCCCCAGATGAAGAAGAACGCGGGCGATACGCTGCACTTCGGTCTGGACACCGACGGCGCCGCGGCCAACATGTCCGTCTCCGTTTCCACGGCCTGTGAGGATGTGGAGCTGGTGGTCCGGTTCTTCAACTACTACTTCACGGAGGAGGGCAGCCTCCTGGCCAACTACGGTACCGAGGGCTTCACCTTTGAATACAATGACAAGGGCGACCCGGTCTACACTGAGGTCATCACCGCCAACCCCCAGGGCATGACCATGGACGTGGCGCTGGCGCTCTACACCGGCGGCACCACCGGCGGTCCCTATGAGATTGACAACTCCAAGAACTACTACAGCTATACAGAGGCCCAGATGAGCGCCGGAAACGCCTGGAAACAGGACTCCGACGGCGCATACCAGCTGCCGGCCACCTATTCCGGCCTGCTCAACGCAGCGGAGCAGGAGGAGCTCGACAGCCTGTACAACGACATCGTCACCACGTACCGGGAAAATGTGCTGCAGTTCATCATCGGCCAGCGGCCCCTGAGCGAGTTTGACGATTTCAAAAACCAGCTGGAGGAAATGGGAATCGCGCGCTGCATCGAGATCGAACAGGGCGCTCTGGACCGCTACTACGCGCGGGCGGAATCCTAATTTGACGGAGGGATAACCATGAAAGAATTCACACCAATGGAGCTTCTGGAGCGTCTGGAATGGCGCCGGGAGATCCGGAACGTCATGGGCCGCATTTCCCATGACTACGCCATCAAGCAGGAGGCGCAGGTCTACGACCGCTACTTCTCCCGGCGGGAGGATGTGTGCCTGGGCCTGAACAACGGTTATTACAAGGGCGCAGATGCGGTCCGGGGATACTATGACGCGCTGGGAGAGGAGATCCGGCTGTCCTCGGCACTGATCACAAAAATGTTCCCCCAGGAGCTGGAGGGAAAAACCGAGGACGAGCTCTACGGCGTGGGCATGATTTCCTATCTGCCCTTTGAGTCCCAGGTCATCGAGATCGCTGACGACGGCCAGACCGCCAAGGGAATCTGGAACGTCCGGGGCTCCACCAGCCGCCTCACTGCCGCCGGTCCCGTGGCCAACTGGATCTTCGGCTGGGCCGCGGTGGACTTCGTGCTGGAGGACGGGGAATGGAAGATCCTGAACCTGCTGCTGCTCTACAACGTGGACCATCAGTGCGGCGTGAGTTTCACCGAGCCGGAGAAGGTCTTCGAGCCGGTGCCGGAGTTCGCGCCCATGGCGGATTTCCATCTGCCGGAGCCTAACGTCCCCATGACCGTCATGGAGACCTTCCGGCCGGATCGGCCCAGAACCCGGTCTCCCCGGTGCCCCGAGCCCTATGCCACCTTTGCTGACACCTTCAGCTACGGGATCTGAGAGGAGGATCGTCAATGGATAAGTTCAAAGAATACAAGCGGGAATTTACCGATGAGGAAATGGTCCGCCACGCCTGGGACAAGGAGATGATCCAGAATCTGATCAGCCGGTTCGTGCTGGCCTGGGGCAACGGCGACACCGCCGAAGCCATCGAGTCCCTCTGGGTCCGGGAGCCGGAGCATACCGCCGACGCCTCCTTTGCCACCAACACCGGCTTCTATGTGGGACTTCCGGAGGTCAGCCGCCATCTGGTGGACGAGCGGATCGCCTACGAGGAGGAGACCCTGCGGGCCTTCCAGGAGGCGGTTCCCGGGAAATACGACGGCGCGGAGGCCGGCCTCGGCACCACCGCCATGCACTCCTGCACCACTCCGCTGCTGTTCATCTCCGTGGATGACAAATACGCCCGGTATCTGTGCTATGATCTGGGGCTGACCGGCCGGGGCAGACCCGACGGGTCGGCGGAAAACTATTTTGAGTTCTCCCTGCTGCTGATCGAGCTGGTCCGGGAAGCGGACGGCTGGAAGATCTGGCACCTGGTGGAGCAGCACGACTTCTCCATCGAGAGCGGCAAAAACTACAACGATGTCAATACGTTCATCAGCGGCTACGATCCCGCCGCCCGGTTCTATGGAGAGCCCACGGTGGAAAAGGAAGTCTATGACAATCAGTACGGCTGGGAATACCTGTTCTACGATATGCCCCGTCCCTTCAAGACCTACGACGAGGACGAGGGCTACGGGCCGAAGGGCAAGGTGGGACGGAAGTTCTACGAGCGGCTGGAGATGCTCTGAGGAGGTGCGGATATGAACAAAAACAAGTCTTTCCATGACAGAGTGGCGGCGGTGGTCGCCGGACAGAAGGTGGAGGAACTCAAGGCCCGCCACGCCTACCTCCACGGAGTCAACCGGGGCAGGGAGGAATACGGCACCTTCTGGCTCCGCTCCGACCATTCCACCTTCGGACACACCTTCGGCCGGATGATGGGCTACCGGGAGCTGGTGCCCGCCCATTTCGGCGAGCCCCTGCGGGCCAACGCCTTTGCCCCGGCGGAGGAGAAGTTCGGCATGAAGGACGACGATATGCCCGAGGGCATGCCCTTCGGCGAGGTGTCCGAAAAGAAGTTCGACCGGCCCACAACCATGCGGGACAAGTACGGCATGCTGAACCTCTACGGCCACAATCCCGGCACCTTCGGCCAGAGCTGCCATGTTCTGGCGTCTCCGGTGATCGAGGTGGCGGACGACGGAAAATCCGCCCGGAGCTTTTATCTGACTCCCGGCACCATGATGGGTATGAATGGTCCGGGCGGCGGCCGGTCCGGCTCCTGGCTCTGGGAGCGCTACGGATCCGACTTCGTCTATCGGGACGGCCGCTGGTGGTGGTTCCATGAGCAGGTCTGCCCGGATATCGCCGACGGCTACGACGACACCAACTGGGCCCAGGACCGGTTCCGGAAATACGTCTCCGGGGAGCTGCAGGTGGGCAAATGCTCCGGCGCCCCCAGAAGCGGCATCTCCGACCTCCGGCAGGCCCATCAGGACATCTCCATCATCCAGACGGTCCAGGACACCGTTCCGGATCCCAAACCCTACGAGAAGCTGGACGAGGCGCACACCTACTCCCCCGGCTGCGCGGAATTTGAGAATATCGATCTGTATCCCAACAACAAGGGATACGGCGATCCGATCTACTGAGCGGGAAAGGAGTCAGCCTATGATCCACGGAACCTACTCGATCCAGCTGACGCCAGTCCCCTTCGAGGAAATGCAGCACTACATTCCCCAGGAGGAGCAGGAGGCGGTCCGGCGCGATCCGCCGGCGCCCCCTCCGGTCCATACGATTACTTTCGGAGAGGCCGGCGGCCTGCCATACGGCATCTATGAGACGGAGCACGGAAAGCAGGTGGTGGGCAACCTCTGCTACACCGGCGACGTAATCCGGTTTACGGCCCTGGCCGGAACGCCGGGAGACGAGTTCTTTCTCTATGCCGTCACCATCCGGGACGGCACGCTCACCGGAGAGGCCTATCAGCCCGGAAAGCCCCACAGTCCCCTCCGGGGCGAGAAACTGTCCGACTGATGATCATGAAAAACTCTCGCGGACAACTCCGCGGGAGTTTTTTGCGGGGACTTGAGTTTTCCCCCGTGGTTTCGTATAATAACAGAAAAAGAATCGGGAGGCGGCCATGAAAGAGTTTCTTCGTGTTGTCAAGTTTACCTTTTTCTCCCTGAGCGCGGGGCTCATCGAGATGGGGGCCTTTGCCCTGCTCAACGAGCTGCTGCATCTGCCCTACTGGCTGTGCTACTTTTCCGCCCTGGTGCTGTCGGTGCTGTGGAACTTCACCCTGAACCGGCGGTTTACCTTCCAGTCTGCGGCCAACGTGCCGGAGGCCATGCTCAAGGTGGCCGCGTTCTATGCGGTGTTCGTGCCCTTGTCCACCATGCTGGAGCATTTTCTCACCATGCGTCTGGGCTGGAATGAGTATCTGGTGACGGTGATCAATATGCTGCTGAATTTTGTGACAGAGTTCCTCTACCAGCGGTTCTTCGTCTTCGGTAAATCCATCGATACCAACGCCGCCGCCCAGAGCCGGAACGCGCGGGAAGATTCGTAAAAACCGAAAAAAAGCAGCGCCTCCCCGGAGGCGCTGTGTTTGTTTATTCCCCGAACAGAGGGGTGGAGAAATACCGTTCGGCGGTGTCCGGCAGGATGGTGACCACACGCTTGCCGGGACCCAGCTTTTTCGCCAGCTTCAGGGCTGCCGCCACATTGGTGCCGCTGGAGATGCCCACCATGAGACCCTCCTCCCGGGCCAGCCGCTTGGAGGTCTCGATGGCCTCCTCGTCGGTGACCACATAGATGTCGTCGTAAATCTCCCGGTTGAGGATGTCGGGAATGATGCCGTCGCCGATGCCCATCTGCATGTGGGTGCCGATGGTGCCGCCGGCCAGGATCGCCGCGTTCTCCGGCTCCACCGCCCAGATCTCCAGATCCGGGTTGTGTTCCCGCAGCACCTCGCCGATGCCGGTGATGGTGCCGCCGGTGCCGATGCCGGAGCAGAAGCCATGGATGGGGCCCTCCGCCTGATCCAGAATCTCCCGGGCGGTGAACTTCTTCTGGGCCATGGTGTTGTTGATGTTGGAGAACTGCTGGGGCACAAAGACCCGCGGGTCCTTTTCCTGCATCCGCAGGGCCGTGTTCAGGCACTCTTCGATGCAGGCGCCGATATCCCCGGCGTCGTGAATGAGCTTCACGTCCGCGCCGTAATGGCGTACCAGCTTCCGCCGCTCCTCGCTGACCGAGTCCGGCATGATGATGATGGTCCGGTAGCCCTTGACCGCCCCCACCAGTGCCAGGCCGATGCCCTGATTGCCGCTGGTGGGCTCCACGATGATGGTGTCCTCACGGATCAATCCGTCTTTTTCCGCCTGCTCGATCATATTCAGAGCGGTGCGGGTCTTGATGGAGCCGCCGACGTTCAGCCCCTCCATTTTTACCAGGATCTCGGCGCTGCCGGGCTCCGGCATCCGGTTGAGCCGCACCAGCGGCGTATGTCCCACCGCGTCGAGAATGTTGTTGTAGATCATACTGTTCCTCCGTTGCAGTAGCTTTTGCCTGTCGAAGCGGCAAAGCACGTTTCCTAAATAGTGTACAGCGAATGGGGCGCTTTTTCAAGTAAAAGCTCTCACAGACCGGCAGCTTTTTCCGGAACGGCAGGCTTGCCAAAGGGGAAAAGACCCACTATAATAGTGCAGGCAATGATGAAGAAATGGAGGAATCGGTTTGCGTACGGAAATACTGAAAATTCTGGCAAGGGGATGCATCCTCGCGGCAGATTTGGATGAATGCAGATGTGAGGAGGCCGCCGCGGTCCTGGAGCAGCTGATGGAGGCGAACCGGATCTGCCGCGGGCAGGAGAGAAACCCGGCCCGTCTGACCGACGCGGTGCGGAAGGAGACGGCGGAGCATGGACAGCATCCCAAAGCGGCGGTAGTCTGCTGCGCTGATTCCAGAGTGCCGCCGGAGCATATCTTCGGCGCCGGGATCGGCGACCTGTTTGTGATCCGCAATGCGGGCAATCTCATGGGCCCCTTTGACGCGGGAAGCGTGGAATACGCAGTGGAGCATCTGCACGTCACGCTGGTGGTGGTCATGGGCCACCGGAACTGCGGCGCGGTTGCCTCGGCGCTGAGCCGCGGGGAGGCTGCGGGAGATCTGGCGGCTGTTTTGGCGGAGGTGTCCCTGGCCATCGGAGACGCATCCGACCCGGCGGAGGCGGAGGAACGCAATCTGATCCACAGCATCTCCCGGCTGCGGGAAAGCGAACTGCTCCGGCAGTTTGCCCTGGCCGGAAAGGTGGGATTTGCCGCAGCGATCTACGACATCCGGACGGGAGAGGTCCGGTTCCTGTCAGAATGAAAACGCGCCCCGGAAGCACTGCTTCCGGGGCGTTTGCCGGTCCTACGGGCGTTCCCCGGGATCCTGCCGCAGGGCGTTGCGCAGGGCTCCGGGCGTCACGTCTCCAAAGGAATGGAAGGCCCGGTACATGGTAGACAGATCGCTGTATCCTGCGGCCTGGGCGACCTGACGGGTGGACCAGTCTGGGTGGGCCCCAAGGAGTTGCAATGCGTACTGATAGCGGGTCTGCTGGAGGAACCGGTAGAGACTGACGCCGTAATAGTAGCGGAACTGTCTGGCGGCCTGGGGCGCCCCGATCCGAAACCGCTCGGAGATCTTTCCTACGGACAGCTCCGGATCGGAGATGTGCTGCTCCACGTATTCCCGAATGGTCTGGATGCGTTTTTGCCGGCCGATCCGACGGAGGGTCTGGTTCTGCCGGTGGAGCTCCAGGATCAGGGCCCGCATATTCAGCCGGAATTCCGTTTCCCGCTCAAACTCCATAGCCCGGTAAACGATCTGATGGCTCCGGATGTAGGCCGCGTCCACCAGTCCCGCGCCGCCGAGGTATTCGGTGAAGGTGAGCATAAAGATCTGGGTGTGGTGGTGGATGGACTCCATGGAGGGAACACAGTTCCCCAGGATCGTGTCGCAGATCTGATCGGCCAGGGCGGAAGGGTCCGTGTCCGACCGGGACAGCTGCTCGCCCATGGAGACGGAAAACTGCCGGTAGGCGCTCAGATCCTCGATGAAGGCGCCGTGGAGCTGCTCCTCCGAGTTCAGTTGCAGCGGAGATCGGGTCTCACCCCGGAAATCAAAGTACTCCATGGCGTGATGGAGGTTGTTGAAGGAGCGGAAAATCCCCGCCTCCCCGAACTGCAGATCGCTGACAATGATCCGCAGGGCCGGGTTTGCCGGCGCCAGACGTTTCTGCAGAGCCTCCGCTCCCGCCAGGAGCGTCTCCGCTTCCGCAGCGGCCCCGGGGTCGTCCTCCTGCAGCCGGGGAAAACAACACAGGAGATAGACCTGTCCCCCGGTGGAAAAGCAGTACCACAGCGGCGGCCGGAGACACAGACCCGCCGCCTCCACGATCTGCGCGGGCCATACCGGATCCTCCGGATCAGCGGCACAGGCGGGGTCCTGCTGAAGCAGAATGGAGGCGAAGGCGCCGCTGCCCAGAAAGACGCCGAGCCGTTCCAGCCTGGAGAAGCAGAAATCGGAGGCCCGGGGCTGATTGAAGGCAATGGCGCTGAACAGGGCGTGGATGCTCCGCGCCAGGGCGGTTTCGCCAAAGGCGCCAAAGCAGTCCCATTCCGGGTGAAGAGAGCAGTAGTAGAGCATGGGATCACCTCGTTTGCAATTATATCGTAATATTTGCAAATATGCAATACGGTGGACAGGTAGAAAATGCTATAATTCGTAATAATAATAACTGATTGCAAAGAAATAGGGTCTTTGCTACACTGAACTTGCAGAATGGAATCCCTATGCAGGCGAGAAAGATCGCCCACTACGTTAGAAAAGGAGAAACCTGTCATGAAAAAACGTATTCTTGCAATGCTCCTGCTTCTGAGCATGGTTTGTCTGCTGCTTGCCGCCTGCGGCAGCACGGACGAGCCGGCCTCTGCGCAGCAGAGCACAGCCTCTGAAGCTGCGGCGGCAGAGGAAACAGAAACCGCCGGGACCGCCGAGGCGGCAGAAACCGACGCCGTCTCCGCAGAAGAGGCGGAAGTGAGCGCGGCGGAGCCCGTGGAACTGGCGGAGCCCGCGGTGGAGCATCGGGCCAGCATGCCCGGCACGGAAAAAGCGGAACTGGACTATACAAATGAGGTGTCCCTGCCGCTGGCGGACGGGGCTGAGCTGACCATGCTGACCCCGGCGGTCAACCTGATGGGCGACCTGGCCAACCTGGGCATCGTAGACTACAACGGCTTCGAGTATATGCAGGAGCTGGAGCAGCGGACCGGTATCCACGTGGAGACCACGGAGGTCAACTTCTTCACCGCCTCCGAGCAGTACAACGTGATCATCGCCGCCGGAGACTATCCGGACCTGTTCAAGAACCTCGGCACCTACTATGCCACGGGCCTCTCCGGCGCCATGGCGGACGAGATCATCATCGATATGACCGATGACCTTTCCGAGTACGCCCCCAACTACGACTTCCTGATCCACTCCAATCCTGCTGAGACCCCCTTCTTCCTGACGGACGGGATGGCGCTCCAGTTTATGGGCACCTATGACAGCTTCATCAACAACCAGGGCCTGGTGGTCCGGAAGGACTGGCTGGAGGATCTGGGACTGAGCGTGCCGGAGACCTACGATGAACTCCACGATGTGCTGGTGGCCTTCAAGAACGAGAAGGGTGCCTCCACCCCCATCTATATGACGAATAACTGCACCATCACCACCCTGACTGAGGGCTACAACGTGGCCTCCTATCTGGCCAGCGGCGTGGCGGCGGGACCCAGCGGTTCCGTGGGCCTGCCCTACTATGTGGAGGACGGCGTGGTGAAGTGCTCCCTGATCGAGGATGGCTTCCGGGACTACCTGAAGATGCTCAATTCCTGGCGGGAAGAGGGACTGATGGATCCCGACTTCATCTCCATCGAGTATGATCCCTTCTCCAGCTATCTCGACGGTCAGATCACCTCCGATCAGATGGGTGTGTGGCCCACCTCCGGCGAGGGCGTAGATAAGTACACCGTGCCCGTGGCCTGCATGGCCTCCCCCGTCCAGAACAAGGGCGACATGCAGCACCTGACGGAAATGACCTTGGCGCCCGCCGACGATATCACCTCCATCTCCGTCTCTACCGGCTGCGAAGAGCCGGAACTGGCCATGCAGTGGATGGATTACTGGTATTCCGAGGACGGCATCTTGCTCTTCAACTTCGGCATCGAGGGCGTGGACTTCGAACTGGACGATGAAGGAACGCCGCTGTTTACTGAAGCTGTGGTGAACAATGAATTCGGGCTTCCCGTGAGCCAGTTCATGCGCTGCCGCTGCGCCTTCGGCACCATGCCGTCTCTGATGCTCCGGTACCGCACCGGCTATCTCAACTCCGATCTGGTGAACGAGGCCTGGGACGTCTGGACCGGCAATCTCGACGGCACTATGGCCATCTCCTCCAACGTGACCATGACCACTGAGCAGAAGGAGCAGGAGGGCCGCATGGCCTCCGACATCCTGACCTATGCGGGAGAGCGGGTGGCCCAGTTTGCCATCGGCGACGCGGACATCGACGCGGAGTGGGACAGCTTCGTGGAGAAGCTCAAGAGCATGAACATTGAGGACTGCATCGCGCTGGAGCAGGAGGCCTACGACAACACGGTGGGCTGATACCCCCATGTACAAACAGCCCGGCGGAAGCCGGGCTGTTTCTGAGAAAGGAAGATATCATTGAAATACGAACATCTGCTCGCGCCCCTGAAGATCGGCAATGTCACGCTGAAAAACCGGATCCTGGGCTCCAAGTGCGTCTCCTCGGACAACATGGAGCCGCCGCTGTCCGGTCCCTTTTATGAGCATCTGGCCAGAAACGGCGCGGCCTGGGTCTGTGTGGGCATTGGCGCCTATCCCGACTGTGAGGGAAATTACAGCAGAATGGCGCCCTGCCATATGGACGATCCTCAGGCCATGACGGACTACCGGGAGATCGTGGAAAAGATCCACCGGCACGGCTCTCTGGCCTCCGCCTCTCTGATGGCCGTCGAGCCCCAGAATGTGAATATCTCCGACACCCCCAACTGGGACGAGATCCCCATGACCGGGGACTACTCCCAGAACCTGTTCAACAAGCCGGGCATCTCCCCGGAGCGGCTGGAGGGCATGATTCAGGACTTCGTCCATGCAAGTGTGGAGCTGCAGAAGCTGGGCTTTGACGGCGTGACCGTCTACGCCTCCTACCGGGGCAGCATCCTGGCCTGCTCCCTGAGTCCCCTGCTCAACCAGCGCACCGACAAGTACGGCGGACCCACCATGGCGGACCGCGCCGCGCTTACCCTGGAGATTTTCCGGCGGATCAAGGAGGCCTGCGGACAGGACTTCCTGATCGAGATGCAGATCTCCGCCATGGAAGAAGGCGGTTACACCGTGGAGGACTGGCTCGACTACTGCCAGATGTGCGAGGGCCTGGTGGATATCTTCCAGATCCGGGGCTGGGACGGCTCCTTCACCCACGTCAACAGCCACAATCTGGTGAAGGAAAACCCCTACAACCTCCAGTTTGCCGAGGCCTTCAAAAAGCGGGGCATCAAAGCGGTTGTGTCCCCGGTGGGAGGATTCCGGGATCCGGATCTCATCGACCGGTTCATCGCCGAGGGCAAAACCGACTGCGTCAGCGTGGCCCGGGCCCTGATCTGCGACGAGCACTACATCGACAAGATCCAGGCGGGACAGGGCGAGGACCTGACCCCCTGCCTGCTGTGCAACGGCTGCCACGGTTCCTTCTGCGCGGTGAACCCCTATGCGGGCTATCATCACATGCTGGACCGGATGTTCACGCCCTCCGGCAGGAAGAAAAATGTGGCCATTCTCGGCGGCGGGCCCGCGGGACTCCGGGCGGCGCTGTTTGCCATGGAGCAGGGCCACACCGTGACGCTGTATGAGGCCTCCGACCGGTTGGGCGGACAGCTGAAATTCGCCGATCACGTCTCCTTCAAGTGGAATCTGAAGGACTACAAGGACTGGATGGTCCGGGAGGTAGAGAAATCCGGCGCGACCGTTCTTCTGAACACCCCCGCCACGCCGGAGCTGCTGAAGGACAAGGGGTACGATGTGATCATTGCCGCCATGGGCTCCACTGCCAAGCGGATCCCTGTGGAGGGGGCGGACGACCCGAAGGTATGGCTGGCGGAGGACGTGTTCGGCCGGGATCAGGAGCTGGGCCATAAAGTCGTGGTCATCGGCGGCGGAGACACCGGCCGGGAGGCAGCGCTGTACCTTGCCAAGGCGGGCCATGAGACGGTCATGGTCACCCGGGGCGACGCCATGCTCTTTGACGACCCCCACTCCAAGCGGGCCACGGAGCTGGACTACGAGAATGAGCCCAACTTCTCCTACATCGACAACGCGAAAACGATCAAAATCACGCCCAGCGCCGTGACGCTGGACGTGACGCTGAACGTCCCCAAATTCGAGGGTGACTTCGGCATGCTGTTCATGATGATGGGCGACCACGATGAGGGGCCGGAGGTCATGCCCGATTCCCGGCCGGAGGGCTTCCCGCCCCATGCCGAGCCATTTGATCCCCACGCGGCCTTTGCCGACGCGGAGATCAAGGACGGCCCTGCTCCGGAGGGTCCCGGTGGCCCCGGCGGACCGCCACCCATGCCGGAGCCGGTGGATAAGTCGAAGCTGCCCCATGAAACAAGGGTGATCGACTGCGACACCGTGGTGATCTCTGGCGGACGCACGAGCGCGGACGCCTCCGCCTTCGAGGGCATTGCCCCGGAGTTCTGCGTGATCGGCGACAACGTGCTGCCCAAAAACATCAAGTTCTGCACCCAGAGCGCCTTTGCGGCGGTGATGCAGCTCTGATCCAAAGAAAACAGCCCCGGACCTCAGGTCCGGGGCTGTCAATTTTCATTCCGGATCCAGCGTGCTGCGGAGGACGTTCCGCAGGGTAGCGGCAGATGACCGGAGGGCGTCCCGTTCTGATTCGCTCAGGGCCAGGGGGACGGTAGTCTCCACGCCGTTCTTGCCCACGATGGCGGGCAGGCTCAGGGCCACGTCCTCGATGCCGGACAGGCCGTGCTGGATGCAGGAGACCGGCAGAACGGATTTCTCGTCCCGGACGATGGCCTCGCAGATCCGCCGTACCGTCATAGCGATGCCGTAGTAGGTGGCCTGCTTTTTCTCGATGATCGCATAGGCGCTGTTTTTCACGTCCTCTGCCAGGGCGTCCAGGGTGTCCGGCTCCACCGACACCCCCCGCATCCGGCAGAACTCCCGCAGGGGGACCCCGGAGACGTTGGCGCAGGACCAGGCGGGGATTTCGCTGTCGCCATGCTCGCCCAGGATGAAGGCGTGGACGGACCGGGGGTCCACGGACAGCCGCCGTCCCAGCAGGTATTTCAGCCGGGCGGTGTCCAGCACCGTGCCGGTGCCGAAGACCCGGTGCTCCGGGTAGCCGCTCAGACGCACCGCCGCATAGGTCAGCACATCCACCGGATTGCTGACGATCAGCAGGATGGCCTCCCGGTTTACCGCGGCGATCCTGGGCATGATCTCCCGGAAGACGCCGACGTTTTTCTTCGCCAGATCCAGCCTGGTCTCTCCCGGCTTCTGGCCGGCGCCGGCGGTGACGATGATGACGGCGGCATCCGAAAGATCGGCGTAGTCCCCGGCATAGATTTTCATGGGACGGGCGAAGGGCAGCCCGTGGCCGATGTCCAGAGCCTCGCCTTCGGCCCGGGTGCGGTCCAGATCCAGCAGGACCAGCTCGGAAAACAGGCCGCTGTTCATCAGGGCAAAGGCCGAGGCCGCGCCCACATATCCGCATCCGAGGATGGCGGCTTTTCGAATGTTCATGGTGGGTCTCCGTTCCGTCGGGGTCAGATCCCGACAGGTACGCAGTCAGTATGCCCCGCCGCGGGGAAAATGATGCGGCCACTGCGGAAAAGCAGCACTGCGGCGGTATCCGGGGATACCGCCGCAGATGGATGTGCGCCCGGCGAGCGCACGTTCTATAGGGTGAAAGTCCCGAACGCGCCCGGCAGTGGGAAGCGTTAGCCAAAGGCAAAGGTGTCCATCGCGAGGTGGAATCTGAAGGAAGCCGG
>JAFUFT010000016.1 GCA_017469795.1 Oscillospiraceae bacterium | reverse complement strand
TCGGGGATGACCTTGCCCACGGCCTTGGCGGCGCCGGTGGTGGAGGGGATGATGTTGCCGGCAGCAGCACGGCCGCCGCGCCAATCCTTGGCGGAGACGCCGTCCACCGTCTTCTGGGTGGCGGTGGTGGAGTGCACGGTGGTCATCAGGCCTTCCTTGATGCCGAAGTTATCGTTAAGGACCTTGGCGATGGGAGCCAGGCAGTTGGTGGTGCAGGAGGCGTTGGAGACAAAGTCCATATCCTTGGTGTACTTGTCCTGGTTGACGCCCATGACGAACATGGGGGTGTCGTCCTTGGCAGGAGCGGACATGATGACTTTCTTTGCGCCGGCGGTGAGATGGCCCTGCGCCTTCTCCTTGGTCAGGAACAGGCCGGTGGACTCCACGATATACTCCGCGCCGATCTCGCCCCAGGGCAGATTCTCTTTGTCGCGCTCGCAGAACACAGCGATCTCACGGCCATTGACAATGATGGAATGGTCGGTGTAGTCCACAGTGCCTTCAAACTTGCCCTGCATGGTGTCGTACTTGAGCATATAAGCCATATAATCCGGCGTGATCAGATCGTTGATGCCCACGACCTCCACATCGGGATGACTCAGGCTGGCCCGGAATACCAGGCGGCCGATACGGCCAAATCCATTGATACCAACTTTGATTGCCATAAAAATACCTCCGTTGTGTAAAAATATATAATAGATTGTCACAACTTGTACCATACGTTTTGATACATGTAAATGATACCATGTTGCCGCAGGTATGTCAATGGGTGGAATGAAAGAAATCAGGCCTTTTTCTGTCGATTCTACATAAGCGGCGGATTTCCGGTGTTGAGGATGAGAGTTTTATTTGGTATAATTAGCGGCGCGGAGGGAGGAAAACTGTAAACTGGAGTTTGTCGAGGACTATACTAAGAAGCCTCCGGCGGCTGCTGGTCTGTGTGCCGTTTCGTTCCCACGCTCGGGGGCGTCTAAAACGGGAGAATAAGGTAGACAAACTCCAATTGATATTTGAATAACAACCAGAAAGGAACTGATACTATATGGCATTGCGCAACCGGAAAGAAATGGACCCGGAATTCCAGTGGCGGCTCGGCGATATCTACCCCAACATGGAGGCATGGGAAACTGCCTATGCCCAGGCAAAGACTCAGGTGGAAGCCCTCTCCGGGCTGCCGGGCACCCTGTCCCGGTCCAAGGAGGATCTGAAGGCAGGTCTGGACCAGATCTATGCCGCGGCGGAGCCGGTGGAACGGCTGTATCTCTATGCCAATCTGTATAAATGCGGAGACAACGGCGACCCTGATGCCCAGACGCTGGAGGGCCGGGCCATGAATCTGTATGTGGCCCTGTCGGCGGCACTGAGCTTTGTGGATCCGGAGATCCTGACAATTCCCGAGGAGACGCTCCGGGCATGGATGGCGGACCCGATGCTCGCGGATTACCGGCATATTTGTGAGGACACGGATCGGAACAGGGCCCACACTCTGTCGGCTGAGCAGGAGAAGATGCTCTCCCTGCTCAGCGACGCGGCCGAGACCCCGGACAATGTGTTTACCATGCTGGAGAGCGTGGACATGACCTTCCCGGATATCCCCGGCGAGGACGGGAAACCCATCCCCCTGACCCACGGCACCTTCGGCCTGTACCGGGAAAGCCGGAACCGGGATCTCCGTCGGGAGGCCTTCCGGGCCTATCACGGGGAGTTCCGGAAATACCGCAACACCTTCGCGGCCATGTATGCCGGACAGGTGAAGCTGGATACCTATTACGCCAATGTGCGGGGCTTTTCCACCGCCCTGGAGAGGAGCCTGTTTGCACACAATGTGCCGGTATCGGTCTATGACAGCCTGGTGGAGGCCATCCACGGGGGCCTGCCCATTATGGAGCGGTATCTGAAACTCCGGCAGAAACTCCTGGGCCTTGACCATCTGGAGATGTACGACCTCTACTGCCCCATGGTGGAGGATGTGGAGTATAAGATCGACTACGAAACCTCCAAGGCTATGGTGAAGCAGGCGCTTTCACCCCTCGGCGTGGAATACGGAAAGCTGCTGGACAAGGCCTATCAGGAGCACTGGATGGACGTGTACGAAAACAAAGGCAAGACCACTGGCGCCTTTTCCTGCGGCGTCCACGGGGTGCATCCCTATGTGCTGCTGAACTTCACGGACTCCCTGGAGGACGTCTATACCATGGCTCATGAGCTGGGCCACGCCATGCACTCCTACAAGTCCTCCGAGCACAACTCCTATGCGAACCATGACTACGCCATTCTGGTGGCGGAGGTGGCCTCCACCGTCAACGAGGTGCTGCTGACCCGGTATCTTCAGCGGACGGAGACGGATCCGAAACGGCGGGCCTATATCCTGGGGCATCTGCTGGAGAGCTTCCGGACCACGGTGTTCCGGCAGACTCTCTTCGCCGAGTTCGAGCGCAAGGCCCATGAGATGTATCAGGAGGGCCAGCCCCTGACCGCCGAGAGCCTCAGCCGGATGTTCCACGATCTGAATGTGCTCTACTACCCCGGTGTGACCGTGGACGAGTATCAGGATGCGGAGTGGGCAAGAGTGCCGCATTTCTACAGCGCCTTCTACGTCTATCAGTACGCCACGGGATTCTGCTCTGCGGTGGACATTGCCGACCGGATCATTAAGACCGGCAATCCGGAGGAGTATCTCCGGTTCCTGACCACCGGCGGCAGCGACTATCCCCTGGAAGAGCTGAAGATTGCCGGGGTGGATCTGACAAAGCCCGACGTGGTGTCCCGGGCACTCCGGGTCTTTGACGAGACGCTGACGGAACTGGAAGAACTTCTGAAAACGATGTAAGGGAGAGAAAACCATGGATGAGATCACAAAGGGCCTGTTTTCCTTTATCGAACAGAGTCCGACGGCCTTTCATGCCGTGGAGAACGCCCGGACCGCGCTGGAGGAGGCCGGTTATCAGCCGCTGCTGGAGTCCGGGGAATGGAAGCTGGAGCCGGGACAGGGATACTATGTCACCCGGAACCAGTCCAGTCTTGTGGCGTTTCGGGTGCCGGGGACTATCCGGTGCGTCATGGCGGGCGCGGCCCACACGGATTCCCCCTGCCTGAAACTCAAGGACCATATGGAGCTGCGGCTGGAGGGCTATACGAAGCTGGACGCGGAAAAATACGGCGGGATGCTGATGGGTCCCTGGCTGGACAGGCCCCTGTCCGTGGCGGGGCGGCTGATGACTGCCGGGAGCCGGGGCGTGGAATCGAAGCTGGTGAACATCGACAGGGACCTGATGGTGATCCCCTCTCTGGCCATCCACATGGACCGGACCGTCAACGACGGGAAAAAGTGGGACGCGCAGACGGACCTTTCGCCGCTGCTGGGAAAGGGAGAACCGGAGCTTCTCCGTCTGCTGGCGGAGGAAGCCGGCGTGCGGAAGGAGGATATCGTCTCCTTTGACCTGTTCGTCTACAACCGGGACCGGGGCAGCACCCTGGGGGCGGAAGAGGAGTTTATCCTCTGCCCGCGGCTGGACGACCTGCAGTGCGTCTACGGCCTGCTGCAGGGCTTCCTCGGGGCAGAGCCGAAGGAGGGGACGATGCCGCTTCTGGCGCTCTTTGACAACGAGGAGATCGGCAGCGAGACCCGGCAGGGCGCCATGTCCACCTTCCTGCAGGATGCCCTGCGGCGGATCTTCCGGAGCCGGGGGCTGGGGGAGGACGACTATCTCCGGTGCCTGGCCCGGAGCCTGATGGTGTCCGCGGACAACGCCCACGGCGTCCATCCCAATCATCCGGAGAAGGCGGCCCTCACCAACCGGCCGAAGCTGGGCGAGGGCGTGGTGCTGAAATACGGGGCGAGATACGCCACCGACGGTCCCTCCGCGGCGATCTTCCGGACGATCCTGAGCCGGGCGGGCGTCCCGATCCAGACCTATTACAATCACTCCAACGTACCCGGCGGCGGGACCCTGGGGAATATCTCCATCACCCAGGCCTCTGTCCATACAGTGGATGTCGGCCTGGCGCAGCTGGCCATGCACTCCTCCTGCGAGACCGCCGGCAGAGCGGACACGGAATACCTGATCCGGGCGATGCGGGCCGTCTATTCCTCCGCGCTGGAGGAGACAGGGCCCGAGACCTTTGCCCTCTCGTAAGATTGAACAAAGAAAAAACGAGAAGCCGGATGGCTTCTCGTTTTCTGTATGACGCAGACATGTTATTTGCCGGGGTACAGCAGGATGCTCACCGCAAATATGTTGTCGTTGGTCCGAATGTCCATGGAGCCGTGGTATTTGTGTACCGTGGCGGCGACGGAGGCCAGACCGATGCCGTGGTTATCCCGGGAGGAGACCGGCATGCCGGCGGCATCCAGCTTCAGGGATCCCTCATAAGGGTTTTCCACAGAGACGCCCAGCATGGAGTCGGAGAGCATCCGGGAGGCGACGGTGATGATCCGGTGCTCCTTCGGCAGATCTTTTACCGCGTGGACCGCATTGTCCAGCAGGTTTCCGAGCAGACCGCAGTAGTCGCTCTCGTCCACAGGCAGCGGATCGGGCAGCTCCAGCGTCCACAGGATCCGGATGTCTCTGGAAGCTGCCAGCCGGGAATAGAACGAGGCGATGGCGTCCACGGCGAGATTGGCGCAGTAGCGGTCCAGAGATTCCTGGGCGGAGTCATTGACCCCGCTGAGGTATTCGTTCAGCTTTTCCGTCTCACCGGAGCGGGCCAGCTCCGTGATCACGTGCAGATGCTGCCGGAAGTCGTGGCGCATGGACCGGGTATTGTCCATATAGGAGCGCATCTCCCGATAGCGCTTGGCCTCCATCTGCAGCAGGGAGTTCTCCTGCTGGAGGCGGGCGCTGTAGGTCAGACGCAGGGTGATCCACCAGAACAGGTGATACAGAAGCCATAGCATGATCGGTATCAGGAGCAGCAGTACTAGGCCGATGCTTCTGATGCGTCCCACCATGAGGGTGGAAAGATCCATGGGGATCGACCAGCGCAGCATGAGGACCAGCACCGACGACGCCAGGACCAGCCACTTCCAGATCCGGTCCAGCCGCTGCTGCCGGAACAGATAGGGCAGCTTGACAATCAGGGACCGGTACAGGACCAACCCCAGCAGGGCCGCAACGCCCAGACAGATCAGGGAGGACCTGGGGGAGAAGGTGATCTCACTGTCAAGCTCCCAGGGCGCGGTCAGGAAATTGGTATAGAGACTGCAGAAGGTGCACAGCAGTGTGGCGTTCACAAAACAGAACAGCGACTTGCTCCAGTGCAGATCCACCGCCCGGAGGAAAAGCGGAAAGCAGATCAGAAAGGCGGCATACATGGCGATGGGAGAAAGGGCGGTATAGGCCGTGCAAAGGAAGGCGCCGGCAAAGATGATCGCGAGAATCACGGCGGCGGACAGGAGAAAAACCGTTTTCCGCTTCAGCCGGAAATGATTCCAGACGGGAAGGAGACAGTAGACAGCAGCGGGGAGCAGCATAGCCAGTTCCAGACCATGCCGCAAGACCTGATTGAAGTCCATAGCTATCCTCTTTTCAGGCGGGAGATCTGATACTGTGTAAACTGGGAGATCAGCTCGCCGCGGTTTCTTGTTCGCAGGGAATAGGCGGATCGGTCGGACAGGTGCAGTACGCCTTTTTCCAGAGAGGTCACATGATCCATGTTGACGATTACGCCACGGTTGCTCTCCAGGAAACGGGGTTCGGTCAGCAGCAGCGTGCGGATCTCCGCAAAGGTCATGATGCTCCGGATGGTCTGCCCGTCCTCCATATTCAGTTCCACACTGTGGCCCTGGGCAACGGCGGAGACAATGGAGGCGGCAGGAACCTGATAGGAGGTGTATGCGGCCCGGATCGGGAAAACGGTCTCCTCCTGCTGCAGGGCCCGGATGGCCTCGGCGAGCACCCGCTGAAGGTCCTCGTCCTGATAGGGTTTGATCAGATAGTCAAAGGGATGCACCGGGAATGCCTCAAAGGCAAACTCCGGGGATGAGGTCAGGAAAACGATGAGCATGTTGATGTCCGCGGCCCGGAGTTTCTTTGCCAGCTCTATGCCGTTCATGCCGTCCATGAGGATGTCCAGAAAGACCAGTTGAAAGCTGTCAGCACCGAAGGAGAGCATGGATTCCGCACTGTGGAACGCCTGAATGGATACATGGTGCTGAGGATAGGCGGAAAAGATCCGGCGGATGTCGCCGGCGAGCTTCTGTGCGTCCGCTGGAATGTCATCCGTGACGGCGATGTGGAAGACCAAACTAACACCTCCCAAACACAACCATTATAACATAGATGTGGTCCGACAGAAAGAGAAAAGCAGCGTATTTTGTGCGGAAACCGCGTTTTTTATGCGGGAAAAGGCCGCTCTTCCCGAGAAGAGCGGCCAGAATTCATCAGGATGATTCACATTTGGTTGACGGCGTCCGCAAACCGCAGGAATCCGGCGCGGCCCGGCTCTGTGCGCTTGTAGACGCCGGCGTCTTCCAGAACAGCAGCGAAGACACGACCGGTCTCCTGAAGCAGGATCTCCATGGTGTTTTCCGGATCGAAGCGGTATCGGGTTTTCAGTTCATCCACCCAGTCCGCGTGCTTGGACAGGGCTTCGTCCGTCCGGAGCTCCGTGCCGGAGAGGATCGCGTCTCTCAGGGCCTGCAGCTCCGTTTTCAGCCGGGCGGGCAGGACCGCCAGCCCCATGACTTCAATGAGACCGATGTTCTCCTTTTTGATGTGGTGCTTGTCCCCGTGGGGGTGGTAGACGCCCAAAGGATGCTCCTCCGTGGTGATGTTGTTCCGGAGGACCAGATCCAGCTCATAGTCCTCCCCCCGGCGGCGGGCAATGGGCGTGATGGTGTTGTGGGGGGTGCCGTCGGACTCCGCGAATACAAAGCATTCCGGATCGGAGTATCCCCGCCAGCAGGTCAGAATCCGGTCTGCCAGATCGGACAGACGATCCCGGTCGGCACTCCGGAGCCGGATCACGCTCATGGGCCATTTGACGATGCCGGCGGCGACATCCTCATAGCCGTCAAAGACCAGAGACTGCTCGATTTCCGCCCGTTCCATGGCAAAGACGTAGCGGCCGCCCTGAAAATGCTCGTGGCTGAGGATGGAGCCGCCCACGATGGGCAGATCCGCGTTGCTGCCCACAAAGTAGTGGGGGAACCGGGTCACGAAGTCCAGCAGTTTCCGGAAGGCGCTCCGGTCGATGACCATGGGGACGTGTTCCGAATTGAAGACGATGCAGTGCTCGTTGTAGTAGACGTAGGGGGAATACTGAAAGAACCAGGATTCACCCGCGACGGTCAGGGGAATGATCCGGTGGTTCTGCCGGGCGGGATGGTTCATCCGGCCGGCATAGCCCTCATTCTCGGCGCAGAGCTGGCATTTGGGATATCCGCTCTGGGGGGCGTTCTTCGCGGCGGCGATGGCCCGGGGGTCCTTCTCCGGCTTGGAGAGATTGATGGTGATGTCCAGCGGGCCGTATTCGCTGTCGAAGGTCCACCTGAGATCCTTCTGAATCCGGTAGGTGCAGATATAGTCCGTATCCTGGGAGAAGCCGTAGTACCAGTTGGTGGCGGTCTCCGGTGACTCCTCATATTTCCTGCGGAAAGTCTCCCGGACCTCCCGGGGCGGCGGGGTCAGAAGACCCATGAGCCGGGTGTCGAAGAGATCCCGGGCGGTGACGTTGTCCTCGCAGAGGCCCCTTTGCACCGCGTCGTTCAGCAGACCCTCCAGGATCTCCTCCAGATCCGTCAGGACAGGACCGTCCCAGGGGGTATAGTCATCCAGAGCCATGGCCTCCAGCAGCCGGTTGACCAGCCAGGTCCAGTCTTCCGGCTGGGCCAGGTCGTGGTTCATGGCATAGCATGCCAGGGAGTCAATATATCCATATACGTTCATTTTTCTACCTCCAGCTCCACGCCGCCCTGGGGACGGATGGAAAGTATGTGGCAGGCGCCTTCTCCCAGTGCGCCGTCGATGCCGGCCCGGAAGGACTCCAGACGATCCAGGGGAACGAAGGCCTGAGCCGTGCCGGCGAAGCCGCCGCCGTGGATCCGGAATGCGCCGGCATCGCCGAGATAGTGGTCACACAGGGCCAGCGTCACCGCCATGGCCTGATCGGCGACGGAGCCGGCCGGGGTCACGTTCTGCAGATACATGAACGAGGAGTGGCCGGAGGCGCGGATCACCGACAGGAACCGGGGAAAATCGTCCTGCCGGAGGGCCTCCGCCGCCTGGGAAACCCGGCGGTTCTCCTGATAGAAGTGGACCGCCCGCAGAACGGCCCGGTCACCGCACTGCCGCCGCAGTTCCGGGAGACGGGCATAGAGCGCCTGCTCGGGGACCTGGGAAAGGGTATCCCGGCCGAAGCGTGCGGCAACGTCCCTGCATTCGGCGGGGATGGCGGCGTATTCTTCGGTCAGATCCGCATGGCTGGCCCGGCTGTCGATGATGCACAGGGCGTGGCCCGTCCGGGAAAAGTCGAATTCCAGGGGAAGGACCCGGGGTGCGGCGGGATCGGAGAAGTCGATCTCCACCAGATTGCCCACAGAGGAGGCCATCTGGTCCATCAGGCCGCAGGGCTTCCCGAAATAGCGGTTTTCTGCCTGCTGGGCCACCTGGGCGATCTGAGCGGCGGAAGCGCGGCCGCTGAAGAACAGGTGGTTAAGAATCGTTCCAATCAGCACCTCAAAGGCGGCGGAGGAGCTCAGACCTGACCCGGGCAGGACCCGGCTGGTCACATAGGCGTCAAAGCCGGAAACGGGACAGCCGAGCCGCTGCATCCCGGCGGCCACGCCCCGCACCAGAGCCAGCGTCGTACCGTACTCCGCCGGGTCCGGGTCCATATCGTCGAGATCCACGCAGCACATGGGATAGCCCTCAGACAGCACGCGGATCTCCCGGCTGCCGGTGCGGCCCACGGCGGCCAGAGTGTCCAGATTGACGGCAGCGGCCAGCACCCTGCCGTTCTGGTGGTCGGTGTGGTTGCCGCAGATCTCGGTGCGGCCCGGCGCGGAGAAAAACCGCTCCGGTGCAGCATGAAAAGCCGTCTGATATCCGGAGATCAGCGGCGCAAGCCGGGCGGGATCGGAGAATTTCATCATTTCAGAAGACCTCCTGTTATAGCTGCCTATACCATACTATGTTTCGCGGAAAAAAGAAAGAGAAAATGTTAAGAAAATATTGCAATTATTTTAGGTTTTTGATAATGAAGATTGTTTTTTGAAAATTGTGTGAAGACCATGCAGACCGTATAATTAGGATGTGCAAAACTAATATTAAGGAGGATAAACCCATGAAAAAGAGTTTGCTTGCACTGCTGCTGGCTCTGGCGATGATGGTGATGCTGTTTGCCGGCTGCGGCAATGCTGCAACATCTGCCGCGGAGGCTGTGGCGTCTGCTGCGGAGGGCGCTGCGGAAGAAGTGGCCGAGGCCGCAGGGGAAGCTGCGGAGGCCGTGGAAGGCGCCGTGGAAGAAGCCGCTGCGCCTGCGGAGGCGGAAGCGTCCGCTGCGGAAGAGCCCGCTGAGACCGAGGCTGTCGAGCCTGCGTTTGAGATTGAGTATCCCCTGGTGGACGAGCCCACCACCCTGACCTACTGGCAGGCGTGGCCTCCCTTCCTCAACGAGATCTCCGAGCCCAAGGACGCGGCGATGTTCGCGAAGATGGAAGAGATCACCGGCATCAAGCTGGACATCATTGCTGTGTCCACCGAGAATGACGCCAACGACTTCATGCTCCGCTGCGCCTCCGGCGATCTGACGGACATGATCCAGAAGGGCGCCGATCACTACACCGGCGGCGGCGTCAAGGCCATCGAGGACGAGATCCTCATCGATCTGCTCCCCCTGATGGAGGAGAATATGCCCGCCTACTGGGCCCTGATCAACTCCGATCCCAACATCTATAAGAACGTGGTCAACGACGAGGGTCAGGTTCCCTCTCTGATCGGCATGTACAAGGATTACTACTACACCGATCAGGGCATGTGGATCCGCTCCGACATCCTCAAGGAAGTCGGCAAAGAGATCCCCACCACGGTGGCAGAGCTGGACGACGTGCTGGCAGCCTTTAAGGATCACGGTCTGGCCGACGGCCTGGTGGTGCTCTCCGAGGGCAACTGCGACCTTCTGAGCAAGGCCTACGGCGCCGACAACCGTCTCATCGACGGCAAGGTGGACTATCGCGGCCTGTCCGACAACTACAAGGACATGCTTAAGAAGATGCATGAGTACTACGACCTCGGCTACATCAACAAGGACTTCGTGACCTATACCTATTCCGGCACCAAGCCTCCCCAGGAGGTCGTGCTCAGCGACAACGCCGGTATGTTCAACGAGGACGTGGCCTCCATCGCGGGCTACTATCTCATGTCCACCACCCCCGGCTTTGAGCTGGCGCCCATGGGCCAGATCCGGCTGGACGAGAACGCACGGCTGGATAACGGCATCAACGGCGTGAAGGCTGCGGACCGGTATTCCCTGTCCGTTTCCACCCAGGCGGAGGATCCCGAGCTGTGCCTGCAGTACATGAACTATCTGTTCACCGACGACGGCTTTGTCCTGGCCAACTACGGCATCGAGGGCGAGACCTATACCGTGAACGCCGCCGGCGAGTATGAGTTCACCGACCTGATCCTGAACAATCCCCAGGGCTTCGACTGGCAGCTGTGCCAGAGCCTGTATATCAACCCCGGCTTCCCCTGCCTGAACGATCTGAAGGCTCAGGAGCTGACCTATAACGATGCCCAGAAGGCCGCCGTGGACACTTGGGTTTCCGCATACGACAGCACCGACGAGACCATGCCCAACACCCAGTGGCTGAGCTACACGGTGGATGAGTCCTACCGGATCGCCGACCTCCAGGCGGATCTGGAGACCGTGCAGGATGAGTTCCGGCTGCAGGCCATCACCGGCCAGATCGACATCGACGCCGAGTGGGACGCCTATGTGGAGAAATGCAAATCCCTCGGCTTTGATGAGCTGATGGAGATCGACCAGGCTGCCGTGGACCGCTACCTGGCCAAGTAATTGAAAACTATCTGAACCTTATTTCCAAAGGCGGCCGTCTCCGGAGTTCCGGAGGCGGCCGCTGCTACGAAGCGCCCCGGCAGCCGAAAGACCGCCAGGGCGCTGTTTTTTTTGTTTCGCTGTTTTGGGTCACAGGGCCTGGATCTCATCCTCCGTGACCAGCTCGATGCCGCCCTCGGTGAGGATCCGGATGGCCTCGTCGTTATCCTGAACCCGCAGCACCACATAGGCGCTGGAGCCGGAGACGGACACAAAGGCGTAGAGATATTCCACGTTGATCTCGTGGTCCGCCATCAGCGTCAGTACCTGGGCCAGTCCGCCGGGGCAGTCCGGAACCTTCACGCCCACCACGTCCGTGATGGAGAAGATGGTGCCGTTTTCGGTGAGGACCGCCTTGGCGCGGTCCACGTTGTCCACAATGAGCCGGAGAATGCCGAAGCCCTGGGTGTCGGCCACGCTCAGGGCGCGGATATCCACCTGGGCGCTGCCCAGAGCCTGGATCACGTCAAGGATCCCGCCGGAACGGTTCTCCGCAAAGACGGATACCTGTTTGATGGTCATGAGAATACCCCCTTAGTTTTGGTAGAGATTTCTGCGGTCGATGACGCGGATGGCCTTGCCCTCGCTGCGCTCGATGCTCTTGGGCTCCACGATCCGCACCACGGCATAGATGCCGAGCACGCTCTTGAGGTCGGAAACGATGTCCTTTTCCTTGGCGGTCAGCTCCGAGAGCTTGTCGGTGAAGAAGTCGGGGGACATCTCCACCCGGATCTCGATAGAGTCGGTGTGGCCCTTCCGATCCACGATGATCTGGTAGTTGGAGGTGAGGCCGTTGTTCAGCAGCACCATCTCGATCTGGGACGGGAACACGTTGACGCCCTTGACGATCAGCATGTCGTCGCTGCGGCCCATGGGCTTGGACATCTTCACGTGGGTCCGGCCGCAGGAGCATTTCTTGCGGGTGAGAACAGCGATGTCCCGGGTCCGGTAGCGCAGCAGCGGGAAGGCCTCCTTGGTGATGGAGGTGAAGACCAGCTCGCCCTTTTCCCCGTCGGGGAGGACCTCTCCGGTGACGGGGTTGATGATCTCGGCGATGAAGTGGTCCTCGTTGATGTGCATGCCGGTCTGCTCGGAGCATTCAAAGGCCACGCCGGGACCGGAGATCTCCGTAAGGCCGTAGATGTCGAAGGCTTTGATGCCCAGCTTGTCCTCGATGTCGTGGCGCATCTCCTCCGTCCAGGCCTCTGCGCCGAAAATGCCGGATTTGAGCTTGATCTGATCCTTGAGGCCCCGTTCCACCACGCACTCCGCGAGATAGGAGGCGTAGGAGGGGGTGCAGCAGAGAATCGTGGCGCCCAGATCCGTCATGAACATCAGCTGGCGGTCAGTGTTGCCGGAGGACATGGGCAGCGTCAGCGCGCCCATCTTGTGGCTGCCGCCGTCGAGGCCGGCGCCGCCGGTGAACAGCCCGTAGCCGTAGCAGACCTGCACCACGTCTTCCTCGGTGCCGCCTGCGGCCACGATGGCCCGGGCGCAGCAGTCGTCCCAAAGGTCAATGTCATTCTGGGTGTAGAAAGCGACAACGCGCTTTCCGGTGGTTCCGGAGGTGGAATGGATCCGGACGCAGTTGTTGAGGTCTGTGGCCAGGAGCCCGTAGGGATAGCACTCCCGCAGATCGTCCTTGGTGATGAAGGGCAGCTTGTGCAGATCCTTGACCCCCTGGATGTCGTTGGGGGTGACGCCGGCCTCCTCCATCCGTTTCCGGTAGAATTCCACGTTGTCCCAGACATGATGGACGGTCTTTACCAGCCGCTCATCTTGCCAAGCGCGGATTTGCTCCGGCGAGGCGGTTTCGATTTCTTTCTGATAGTAGTTTTGCAATGGAATCGCCTTCTTTCTAAAAGCTCGTCTATGTCACGCGTTGAAGCCCAACGCGAAGGCTTTTTTGTTCAGCTCCGCGAATTTCGGAGCCACCGTCTTTTCGATGGCGGTGATCCATTTTTCGTAGGGAATGTCGAAGTACTTGGCGACCCGGGCCATGAGCACGATGTTGGCGGCCTTGGAGGAACCGGCCTCCTCGGCCAGGGACAGGGCGTCGATGGCGTCCACCTTCGCGCCGGCGGCCACCATCTCTTCCAGTACGCCCGCAGGATATTCCGCCGCGCCGGTGATGACCGGCATGGGATCGATCTGCTGGGTGTTGACCACGATGACGCCGTCTTTCTTCAGACAGGGAAGGTGCCGGGCGGCCTCGATTTTTTCAAAGGACACGATCAGGTCCGCCTCGCCTGTGGTGACAATGGGGGAATAGACCCGCTCTCCGAACCGGACGTAGGTCACCACGCTGCCGCCCCGCTGGCTCATGCCGTGGACTTCGGAGACCTTCACGTCATAGCCTTCGTCCACCAGAAGCCGGCCCAGCAGCTTGGAGGCCAGCAGGCTTCCCTGGCCGCCGACGCCGACGATCATAATGCTTTTCGTTTCCATATCCTTACGCCTCCTCTTCAAAGGCCCCGAAGGGGCAGACCTGCTCGCACACGCCGCATCCCACGCAGAGGGTGGGATCCACATGGGCCTTGCCGTCGTGCATGGCAATGGCGGGACAGCCGAACTTCATGCACTTTTTGCAGCTCCTGCAGGTGTCGGGATTCACGTGCAGCGGACGCTTGGCCTTCACGTACTTCAGAAGCACGCAGGGCCGCCGGGAGATGATCACCGAGGGCTCCTCCGCGGCCAGCTCCTCCTTGAGGACCTTGTCGCACTGCTGGAGGTCATATGGATCCACCACGCGGACCCGATTGATGCCGATGGAGCGGCACAGGGCCTCCAGATCGATCTTTCCGGCGGGGTCGCCCTTGATGTTGTAGCCGGTGGTGGGGTTCTGCTGATGGCCGGTCATGCCGGTGATGGAGTTGTCCAGGATGATCACCGTGGAATTGGACTGGTTGTAGGCGATGTTGACAAGACCCGTGATGCCGGAATGCATGAAGGTGGAATCGCCGATGACCGCCACGGTCTTTGTCTCGCCGTCCCGGCCCATGACTTTGTTGAAGCCGTGGATACCAGATACGGAGGCGCCCATGCAGAGGGTGGTGTCCACCGCCTGGAGCGGCGCCTGGGCGCCCAGCGTGTAGCAGCCGATGTCGCCGATGACGGTACACTTGTTCCGGGACAGCACATAGTACATGCCCCGGTGGGGACATCCGGCGCACATCATGGGCGGCCGGGCGGGAATGGCGGTTTCAATGGAGAAATGCTCCTTTTCCGGGCGGCCGAAGACCTTGGAGATGGTCTCCTGGGAGTATTCGCCCAGGGGGGTGAAGATCTCCTTGCCGGTGACATTGAGGCCCAGCGTGCGGACGTGGGTCTCGATGACGCCGTCCAGCTCCTCCACAACCACGAGCTGGCGGACCGAGGCGGCGAAGTCCAGGATCAGGTCCGCAGGCAGCGGATTGACCATGCCGAGCTTCAGCACGGCGTACTGGTCGCCGAAGATCTCCTTGACGTACTGATAGCAGGTGCCGGAGGTGATGATGCCCAGATCGGGGTCCCAGCCGGGCTCCACCCGGTTGAAGGGACAGTTCTCGGCGTATTCCCGGAGTTTTTCCGTCCGGGTCTCCACCAGGGGGTGCCGGCGGATGGCCATGCCGGGCATCATGACGTATTTGGAAATATCCTTCACATAAGGCTTCTGGGGGACCTCCTCCCGCGCTCCCACCTCCACGATGGACTGGGAGTGGGCGATGCGGGTGCACAGCCGCAGCAGGACGGGCGTGTCGTATTCCTCAGACAGACGGAAGGCAGCCTTGGCGAAATCATAGCACTCCTGGGAGTTGGCCGGCTCCAGCATGGGAACCTTGGAGGCGATGGCATGATGGCGGGAGTCCTGCTCGTTCTGGGAGGAGTGCATGCCGGGATCGTCGGCCACGCAAACCACAAGACCGCCATTGACGCCAGTGTAGGACATGGTAAACAGCGGATCCGCCGCCACGTTCAGGCCCACGTGCTTCATGGCGCAGCAGCTGCGCTTTCCGCCCAGGGAGGCGCCGAAGGCAGTTTCCATGGCCACCTTTTCGTTGGGGGCCCACTCCGCGTAGATTTCGGGATAGCCCGCCGCCTCCTCCGTGATCTCCGTGGAGGGAGTGCCGGGATAGCTGGACACCACGCTGCAGCCGGCGTCATACAGACCCCGGGCAACCGCGGCGTTGCCGATGTAAAGCTCTTTCAAAGTGATTCATCCTTTCGCACCAATGTGCTTTATGCATTTAAAGCAAAACTACAACAAGTATACCTGATAATCCGCAGAAAAGCAACCGTTTCCGGGAAATGAACGGGCGGAATTTACAGGAAAAACTCCGCCGCGCCCGAAAGCGCGGCGGAGCGGATCCAGCATTACAGCATGGCAAGGATCTTTGCCTTGGGCTGGACGCCCACGGACTCATTGACCACCTCGCCGCCCTTGAACACCTTCAGGGCCGGGATGCTCATCACGCCAAAACGGCCGGCAAGCTCCGGCTCGTCGTCCACGTTGATCTTGCAGACCTTGATGTCAGGGCGCTCCTCAGCCACCTGGTCCACCATGGGGGAGAGCATCTTGCAGGGGCCGCACCAGGACGCCCAGAAATCCACCAGAACAGTCTGATTGCTCTGGAGCACCTCCTGATCAAAATTGCCGGCGGTGACGGTAACAACAGCCATCGTAATTCCTCCTTTGTTTTCTGTTGCCCTTAGTATAACACAGCTTTCGGATTTCTGTATGAATAATTTGAAAATGTTTTATTATTTTCAAGACTTGCAACTTTCAGTCAAAACCGTTATGATGTTATCTGCGTCCTCAGACGCGGAAAGGACCAATGCTATGAATATCACAAAACGGGATGTGCTGGAACTGCGCCGGCGCATGACGAAAAAGGGCTGTACATTCACCCGTCTGTGCGGCTGCTATGTGGACGGGAATAAAAACGTCGTGCTGAAGTTTTCCGAGGCCTTCTCCGATCTGGAGGAGGACACGTTCTATAAATATCTGGAGATCGCCAAGAAGGCCATGTCCGGATCGTTGGGAAACAATCTGCTGGAGCTGCGGTTTCAGCGCGGGGAGACCGCCGAGGAGCGGCAGCGCTCCCTGTACGCCCTGAAGGCCAGCGGCCTGAAGGAGCCGGAGATGCTGGACCGGCTCTACCAGCTGATCATTGAGAATTACAGCTGCAGCGGGAATTATCTGATCCTGGCGTTCCACGACAAATACGATGTGATCGCCCGGACCAGCGACCGGCGGAAGCTGGACGAGTCCAGCGAAGTCTACGAATATATGATCGTGGCCATCTGCCCGGTGGATTTCTCCAAACCGGGACTGAGCTACCGGGAGGAGGAGCACCGCATCGGCATCAGCGACCGGTTCTGGATGGTCGGGGCGCCGGAGATTGCCTTCACCTATCCCGCGTTTATCGAGCACGGCGGCGATTCCAGCGCCATTATGTACTATGTGAAGACCGGGAAGGACTCCCGGCAGGAGTTTATCCAGGATGTGCTGCTGTGCGGCGCCCAGCGGACCGCCGGGGAGGAAAAGACCGCCTTCAAAGAGGTGATTCAGGACGCCTTTGAAGATCCCCAGCAGGGAGAAAGCGTATTCCTGAAGGTCCAGAAACAGCTCAGCGACATGACCCGCCCCGATCCGGATCTGGAGGATGACGATCCCTCCATCGCTCTGACGGGGCCGGTGATGCGGGAGGTCATGGCCCGGGTGGACATGCCGGAGGAGGCCCGGGAGATCATCCAGGAGGCGTTCGAGGACCGCTTCGGCGAGCTGCCGCCCCAGTCCCGGAATGTGGTGGACGAGAAGCTGGTGGAAGAGAGCACCCAGCGGATCCGGACTCTGGAGCTGGAAAGCCAGGTGACGGATCTGAAGGAGGAATTGGAGGTCCAATCCAAAGAGCTTTCCGAGGCTCGGACGGCAGTCCAGGCGGCTCTGACGGCGAACCCATCGCTGGAGGGCGCGGCGGATATCTCCATCGCCCTGCGGGTGACGCCCCAGAAGGCCAAAAAGATCCACGCCCAGATGATCAGCGGCGTAAAATACCTGGTGGTGCCCCTGGAGAGCGGGGACTCCACCCAGATCAACGGCGTGGACATGGATTTCTGAAGAAAACCCGCCCGGTCCCAACGGACCGGGCGGGTTTTGATTTACGGGTCAGGGCTTGATCTTGGCGCCGCAGCTGATCCCCTGGATGGATTCGTCGTTTTTGATCCAGTCTTCCACGTCCACCACGGTGTACTCGGTGGGCGTGTTGCGGATGATCACCTGGGAGATGCCGGCGTTGATCACGTTCCGGCGGCACATGGAGCAGGAAGTGGTATCCCGGAGCAGCTCTCCGGTGACCGCATCCCGGCCGCAGAGATACAGCGTGCCGCCGATACATTCGCTGCGGGCGGCGGAAATGATGGCATTGGCCTCCGCGTGAACGGAGCGACACAGCTCATACCGCTCTCCGCTGGGAATGGCAAGCTGTTCCCGGACACAGTAGCCCAGGTCGTTGCAGTTGACCCGGCCCCGGGGCGCGCCGTTGTAGCCGGTGGAAACGATCTCGTCATTGCGGACGATGATGGCGCCGTAGTGTCTGCGGCGGCAGGTGGAGCGTTCCAGCACGGTTTGGGCGATATCCAGATAGTAGTTGATCTTGTCGATGCGTTCCATAAAAGGCCTCCTCAGGCAGTTCATTTCCTCCATTATACCGGATTTTTCGACCGGGTTCAATATCTGTATAAATCATTCAACTTATTTTGACAAGTCCTTGCGGCTTTGCTATAATAGACAAAGAATCCTTTAGCCTGACTTTTCTGTCAGGACGTTATTACTAAGGAGGAGATTCAAAGATGATGTATTGTCCGAACTGTGGAGCCCAAATGGACGATGACGCCAGATTTTGTCCCAACTGCGGGAACATGGTGTCACCTCCCGCCCCGCCGGAGCCCGAGGCTCCTTTGACGCCTCCTGCCCCGCCGGAAGAAGCGCCCGTGTTCAATCAGGCGCCTCCCGTCGCGCCGGATCCCGGCTACTACCAGGCGCCTCCCTATGAGTCTTATCAGGCGCCTCCCGCCGCGCCCCGTGGCCCCAGCTTTATGAGCGCTTACCTTGGCGCGTTCTCCGTGCTGAAGGGCAAGCCCATCCGGCTCTGGGGTCTGAGCCTGCTGTACGGCCTGCTGAGCGGACTGGCAACGATCCTCGGCGCGATCCCGATCATCTCCATTCCCATCACCTATGTGCTGCAGGTGGGCATGAAGGCCATCTACCGGGACGGCCTCCGGGGCAAGGAAGTCAACAGCGATCAGCTCTTCATGGGCTTCAACAAGCGGTTCTTCCGCTATGCCGGCGGTATGGCCTGGAAGGATCTCTGGGTCCTGATTTGGTGCCTGATCCCCATTGTCGGCCCCATCTTCGCGATTATCAAGTCCTATTCCTATCGGTTTGTCCCCTACATCCTGCTGGATGACGAGGAGATCTCCGCCACGCAGGCCCTGCGGGAGTCCATGGCCGAGACAAAGGGCATGAAGGGCCAGATGTTCGCTGCCGATATTCTGATCTATGTGGCGCTGTTCATTGTGAGCCTGGTGCTGGGTCTGCTGGGCCAGATCCCCTATATCGGCGTTCTGTTCACGCTGGTTCTCGTGATCGTGTCGATCCTTGCGTTTATCTTCCTGCCGCTGTTCCTGGGACTGGTAGAGGCCTTCTTCTACGAGAAGTGCCCGAACCGCTGATCACGGGTTTCTGACAGGTATGGACCGCGCGGACAGCATCTGGCTGTGGGTCCTGACGGCGCTGGCATTTCTGGCGGCGGCGCTGCGGCTCCTGCTGACAAAGAAACAGGGGGCGCCCATGTCCGGATTCCGGCTGGTGCAGAACTTCGTGTTTCCGGCAATCCTGCTGGTCGCGTCAGTGCTTTTCCAGACCGGCACGGCGGATATCGTTTTTCCCGCGGTGCTCATCGGGGTCGCGGAGGAGCTGATTTGCGGGGCGGTCCGGAAGCGGAAAGCAAAACAACAATGAAACAGGCGGGTGTGCGATCTGCACACCCGCCGTTTTACGGCCTGAACCTGTTGAAGCAAGAAACCGCCGCCCATCGGGCGGCGGTTTGTCTGCATATTCAGCTTCAGCAGATCACCTGGCTCCAGCCGTAGGGATCCGCCACCCGGCCCCATTGGATGCCGGTGAGGGTGTCGTAGAGGTCCTGGGCCACGGGGCCGATGCCGCCGCCGGAGATCACGAAGGTCTCGCCCTTGTAGTAGAGGGAGCCGATGGGGCTCACCACAGCCGCGGTGCCAGAGCCGAAGGCCTCCTCCAGAGAGCCGTCCCGAGCCGCGCCGATGAGCTCGTCCACGCTCAGCCGGCGCTCCTCCACCTCGTAGCCCTTGTCCCGCAGGAGCTGCAGGCAGCTCTTCCGGGTGATGCCGGGGAGAATGGAACCGTTGAGGGCGGGGGTGACGATCTTGCCGCCGATCTTGAACAGCACGTTCATGGAGCCCACTTCTTCAATGTACTTGCGCTCCACGCCGTCGAGCCAGAGGACCTGGGAGAAGCCCTTCTCCTCAGCCTTCTCGCCGGCCCGCAGGGAGGCCGCGTAGTTGCCGCCGCACTTGGTGAAGCCGGTGCCGCCCCGGACTGCCCGGACGTCGTCCTCCTCGATCATGATGCTGACCGGAGCCAGGCCCGTGGCGTAGTAGGGACCCACGGGGGAGAGGATCACGGCAAACTGATAGGTGTGGGAGGCGTGCACACCCACATGGATGTCGGTGGCGAAGATGAAGGGCCGGATGTACAGAGAGGTGTTGGGGGCCGTGGGGACCCAATCCTTCTCCAGAGTCACCAGCTGCTTTACCGCTTCCACGCAGAAGTCCACGTCGATTTTGGGGATGCTCATGCGCTCGCAGGAGTCGTTCATGCGCTTGAAGTTCTCTTCCGGCCGGAACAGGCGGATCTTGCCTTCCTCGTCCCGGTAGGCCTTCATGCCCTCAAAGATCTCCTGGGCATAATGGAGCACCATGCAGGCCGGATCCATTTGGAAGGGGGCGTAGGGGACGATCCGGGGATCGTGCCAGCCCTGCTCCCGGTCGTAGTTCATCAGGAACATATGGTCGGTGGTGAATACGCCGAAGGGGATATCCGGGCCGGCGGGTTTCTCTTTATAATTGGTGGTCAGGGTGACAGAAATTTTGTCCATGGATCTCAGCCTCCATCTGAATTCAGTATTTTCAGTAACATTATAGCGCGGCAGACCGGCTGCCGCAAGATAAAAACCGCATGGATTTCAATGATTTACTCCGATAAATTCCGGCAAAGTGACAAAAGCGCTCCGGACCGGAGGCCCGGAGCGCCAAAGAAGTACGTTATTCCGCGTCCTCCTCGGTTTTTGCCTCTCGAATGGCCTTCGCCTGCATCTCCTGGATGTCCGGCCAGACAGAGAGCATGGGCTCTTCCTGCTTGCCGTGGATCTTCCGGTCGATGTAATTCTTGGTGCAGCGCATGACAAGCGGACTCAGCACCAGCACGCCGATCAGGTTGGGCAGCATCATCAGGCCGTTGAAGGTGTCGGAGATGTCCCAGGCCAGCTGGGCGGTCATGATAGAGCCCAGGAACACAATGATCGTGAAAATGATCCGGTAAGGGGTGACCGCTTTGTCGCCGAACAGATACTGGCAGGCGGTGGTGCCGTAGTGGCTCCAGCCAAGCACGGTGGAATAGGCGAACAGCAAAATCGCCAGCGCGATAAAGCCTGCGCCAACGGGACCGAAGGCGATCCGGAAGCTCTCGCTCATGAGGTTGCTGGAGCCCACCGCCTCGCCGGCTTCGGTGAGGATGCCGGTATTCAGATCCACCAGACCGGAGGTCAGAATGGTCAGGGCGGTCAGGGTGCAGACCACGATGGTGTCCGCGAAGACCTCAAAGATGCCCCACATGCCCTGCCGGATGGGCTCCTTGACGTTGGAGGAGGAGTGGACCATGACAGAGGAGCCGAGGCCGGCCTCGTTGGAGAACACGCCCCGCTTGAAGCCCATCTTCATGGCCATGGCGATGCCGGCACCGACGCCGCCGCCGACCACGCCTCTAATGGAGAAGGCGCCCTTGAAGATGGCGGCAAACACGGCGGGAACCGTGCCGATATTTTTGCAGATGATAAAGATGGTGCCCAGCAGATAGAGGATGACCATGAAGGGAACCAGCTTTTCGGTGATGGCGGCCACACGCTTCAGACCGCCCAGGATGACCAGGCCCACGGCGATAACCAGGAAGATGCCGGTGGCAATGGTGGGAATGTGGAACGCGCTCTCCACATTGGAGACCATGGAGTTGACCTGGCTCATGTTGCCGATGCCGAAGGAGGCCAGCAAGCAGAAGAAGCTGAAGAGCACCGCCAGGATCGCGCCGATCTGCTTACAGCCCTTTTTGGCGCCCAAGCCATCCCGGAGATAGTACATGGCGCCACCATGCCATTCGCCGTCCTGGCCCTTTTTCCGATACAGGATGCCCAGTACGTTTTCCGAATAGTTGGTCATCATGCCAAAGAAGGCGATGAGCCACATCCAGAACACGGCGCCGGGACCGCCGGTGGCGATGGCGCCCGCCACGCCCACGATGTTGCCGGTGCCCACGGTAGCAGCCAGTGCGGTACACAGGGACTGGAACTGGGAGATGGTGCGGTCACCGGTGTGGCCGATGACGTGCTTGTCCTTGAAAATGGCGCCGATGGTGTTCTTCATCCAGTGGCCGATGTGGGTGATCTGGAAGAACTTGGTCAGGCATGTCATCAGCACGCCCACAAAGCCCAGCAGAATCAGCGCCGGCCAGCCCCAAACTACGCCGTTGATCGCGTTGTTGATGTTGGTGATGATTTCGATCATTCCGTTCACTCCTATACGATTCTCCACAACAAAAAAATGACACGCGAAAGCGTGCCCAAACAAAAAGCAGGATCTCTGTCCTTTTGCCTGAGAGATCACGGCCATCACAGCCGCTTACACCTTCGGCACCCAAATGGGCTTCTCCAGAGGGCGGGGACCCGTGAAACCCGCGGACCCCACACGATATTCCTTTGCTGCGGTAAAGTGTTATACCAATCCTAACACATCAGGAACAGGAATGCAAGAATTATTTCGTAAAAACCCAACGATCCGCTAAAAAGACTGCAAAACACACAAAAAAATCCTGAAATGAAGATATTTTTTCAAAAAATATCGGGCCCGGATGAAACTCCGGACCCGATAACTTGCATATCAGTAGCCCACCGCGGTGGAGCCGCCGTCAATCACGACCACCTGGCCGGTGGTGTTTTCGCTCCACTCGGACAGCAGGTAGAGCGCCATGCCCGCGATCTCTTCCGGATCGCTGAGGCGGCCGGTGGGAACGCCGGTGGTGGGAGGGCCGCCGGGGCCGTCTGCGGGACTTCCGGGACCGCCGGGACCGGGCTTGCCCTCCGAGGGCAGATGGACGCCGGCGCCGCCGGACATGACGCCGCCGGGGGCGATCACGTTGGCGCGGATCCCTGCCGACGCCCACTCCACCGCGGCCTGCATGGTCACGGAGACCACGGCGCCCTTGCTGGCGGAATAGTGGGCCGAGCACATGGGAGGCGTCATGCCCCGGATGCCCGCCATGGAGGCGATGTTCACAATGGCGCCGAACTTCTGGGGCAGCATGGACTGCTTGACTACCTGCTGCATCATGAAGAACAGGCCTTTGGCGTTGGTATTCATGACCCGGTCCCATTCAGCGCTCTGGAGCTCCACGCCGGGGCCGCCGGCCATGATCCCTGCCGCCTGAATGAGGAAGCGGATCTCGCCGAGCTCCGAGCGGATCTTTTCCACCACACCGGGGATGGCCTCCACGTCGGAGACGTCCAGTGCGTAGGCCTTTACCTCGCCGCTGTCCCGGAGCATTTCCGCCGCCTTCTCGATCTTTTCCGGGTTCCGGCCGATCATGGCCACCTTCGCGCCGGATTCCGCCATAAACTTCGCGCAGGTAAATCCGATGCCGGAGCCTGCGCCGGTGACGACGCATACTTGATTGTCAAACCGAATATTCATAAAAAACCTCCGATCAGTTCTTGATGTACAGGATTCCGCATTTGCCGGACGAATAGACCAGGGGCGCCGCGCCGTCAGGCATGGGCATATCGCCCGGGACGCCCTCAATGGAGCCGTCCAGCGCGCCGTCCACCGCCGCCATCAGGGCGGGGATCGTGGTCAGAGAGACCGGGCAGGTGTTGTGACAGGGGTAGATCGTGTCAAATCCGCCCAGGTCCATGAGCTTGTTCAGGGTCTCCCGGTAGGCGTGAATATCCCGATGGGATCCGAAAAGGAAGACGGGGCCGTAGGACACCGTATCTCCGGAGAAGAGGATCCGGTTCTCCCGGTCCAGCAGGCAGATGCTGCCGGGAGTGTGGCCCGGGGCCTCAATCACCGACAGGATCCTGCCACCCAGATCAAAGGACGTGCCCTCGGTGACCGGATGAAGCCGGGAGGCCAGCTCCGGCCGGAACCGGGTGATCACCGGGAATTCCGCCGGGTGGGCGTAGAGGTTCGGGAAGGACCCGCTGTTTGCGGTGTGGTCCCCATCCCCGTGGGTCTGGACAACGATCAGGGGAAGGTCCGTCACTGTCCGGATCAGGCCGGGCAGATCGCATTCCCCCGCGCCAGTGTCCAGCAGCAGTGCCCGTTCCGTCCCCAGGATCAGGAAACAGCGGACCATGCCCTGGTCAATGCTGTAGACGCCGCTGCACACCTTCTGCATTGTGGTGGTCAGTTCCATGGGATCCATATCAGCGCCTCCGATCATTTAAAGTAGTCCACGCCAGCCTGGAAGATGGGCTGATACTTGTTGCCGTAGATGTTCCGGCCAACGAATTCCCCGGCGCGCTCGGTGTGGCCCATCTTGCCCAGGACCCGGCCGTCAGGCGAGGTGATGCCTTCGATGGCCAGCATGGAGCCGTTGGGGTTGTAGCGGATGTCCATGGAGGGATTGCCCAGGAGGTCCGTGTACTGGGTGGCGATCTGGCCGCCGCTGATGAGCTTTGCCAGCATCTCCTCCGTGGCCACAAAACGGCCCTCGCCGTGGGACACGGGGATGTTGTGCAGGTCGCCCACATTGCAGTGCATCATCCAGGGAGACTTCACCGAGGCCACCCGGGTGGTGGTGTAGCAGGACTGGTGCCGGCCGATGAGATTGTAGGTCAGGGTGGGGCAGCTCTCGTCCATGGGGACGATCTCGCCGAAGGGCACCAGACCCAGCTTGATCAGCGCCTGGAAGCCGTTGCAGATGCCCAGCATCAGGCCGTCCCGCTGCTTCAGGAGATCGTGGACCGCGTCGGTGAGCACCGGATTGCGGAAGAAGGAGGCGATGAACTTGCCGGAGCCGTCCGGCTCGTCGCCGCCGGAGAAGCCGCCGGGCAGGATGATCATCTGGGCGGAGCGGATGGCTTGCTCCATGGCCCGGGCGGTGTCGCTGAGGGCGGCCGGAGTCAGGTTCTTCACCACGATGATCTCCGGTTCTCCGCCGGACTTGGCCACGGCACGGGCGGTGTCATATTCGCAGTTGGTTCCCGGGAACACGGGAATGACCGCCTTGGGTTTCAAATGATTGTAGGCGGGCGCAGCAGTGTTCCGCTGATCGTAGAGGATGGTGGATACGCCCTCGGTGGTGCCCGCCTTTGTGGCGAACACACCCTCCAGCTTGCCCTCCCAGATCTCCCGGTAGGCGTCAATGGAAACGGGGCCGTCCCCCAGATCGATGTCGGCGGAGTCGGTGGTGTAGCCCACCAGAAGGGCGCCGTCCGCCTTTTCCCCGCACTCGCAGAGGATGGAGCCGTAGCTCTGACGGAACAGAGTGTCCGGATCGAGACCGTCCGCCGCCACAAAGCCCACGCCGTTGCCCAGTGCCATCTTCAGGATGCCCTCGGCGGCGCCGCCGGCGGTCAGAGACCAGGCGGAAAGGATCGTGCCTCGGTCCGCAAGCTGATGGACGGTCCGGAAGACGGCCTTGGTGCCGTCATAGTCGGTATAGCCCGGCACCTCGAAGAGATAGACCGGATGGCCGCCGGCCTTGAATTCCGGTGTCAGGACCTTTCCGGCGTTCTGGGCGGCGATGGCAAAGGAAACCAGGGTGGGCGGCACGTCCAGATCGTTGAAAGAGCCGGACATGGAGTCCTTGCCGCCGATGGCCGCCACGCCCAGACCGATCTGGGCCGTGAAGGCGCCCAACAGTGCCGAGAAGGGCTTGCCCCAGCGGGCGGGGTCGGTCCGGAGCCGCTCAAAGTACTCTTGGAAGGACAGATACGCCCGGTCGGGATCGCAGCCCGCCGCCACCAGCTTGGAGACGGATTCCACCACGGCAGTGGCCGCGCCGGCAAAGGGATTCTGAGAGGAAAGCTCCGGGTTGAAGCCGTAGCCCATCACCGAGCAGGTGGAGGTGTCTTTCACCCCGGAGGGCAGCAGCGCCGCCATGACCTGGGTGGGAGTGAGCTGATATTTGCCGCCGAAAGGCATCAGCACGGAGGCTGCGCCGATGGAGCCGTCAAACCGCTCCACCAGACCCCGCTGAGAGCAGCAGGCCAGAGATCCGGCCAGCGCTTTGAGCTTTTCGGAGGGGCTGCCCTCCAGCTCCGGCTGCCGGAGGCCGGGCAGAGGCGCCACGGAAACGGAGGTGTGCTTGTCAGCGCCGTTGGAGTTCAGGAATTCCCGGCTCAGATCCACAATGGCCTTTCCGTTCCAGCGGAGGACCATGCGGGGACTTTCCGTAACGGTGGCCACCAGCGTGGCCTCTAGGTTCTCGTTTGCGGCCGCGGCCAGGAAGGCATCCACATCCTGATCCGCCACCACCACGGCCATGCGCTCCTGGGATTCGGAGATGGCCAGCTCCGTGCCGTCTAGACCGTCGTATTTCTTGGGGACAGCGTTCAGGTCGATATCCAGACCGTCGGCCAGCTCGCCGATGGCCACGGACACGCCGCCTGCGCCGAAGTCGTTGCAGCGCTTGATGAGCCGGGTCACGTCCGGATTCCGAAACAGGCGCTGGAGCTTGCGCTCCTCGGGGGCGTTGCCCTTCTGGACCTCGGCGGAGCAGGTTTCCAGAGACGTGGAGGTGTGGCTCTTGGAGGAGCCGGTGGCGCCGCCGCAGCCGTCCCGCCCGGTGCGTCCGCCCAGCAGGATGACCTTGTCCCCGGGAGCGGGACGCTCCCGGACCACGTTGGAGGAAGGAGCAGCGCCCACCACCGCGCCGATTTCCAGGCGCTTGGCCACATAGCCGGGATGGTAGAACTCATGGACCAGGCCTGTGGACAGGCCGATCTGGTTGCCGTAGGAGGAGTAGCCCGCCGCAGCGGTGGTGGTGAGCTTCCGCTGGGGGAGCTTGCCGGGCAGCGTCTCGGACAGGGGCACTGTGGGATCGCCAGCGCCGGTGACGCGCATGGCCTGATAGACGTAGCTCCGGCCGGACAGCGGGTCCCGGATGGCGCCGCCCACGCAGGTGGCCGCGCCGCCGAAGGGTTCGATCTCCGTGGGGTGGTTGTGGGTTTCGTTCTTGAACATCAGGAGCCAGTCCTCGTCCTGACCGTCCATGTCCGCCTTGATGCGGACGGAGCAGGCGTTGATCTCCTCGGACTCGTCCAGATCCCGGAGCACGCCCCGTTTTTTCAGGGTTTTTGCCGCCAGTGTGCCGATATCCATCAAGGTGACGGGCCGGGTTGCGGCCTTTTCCCCGTAGACCTCCTCCCGGCAGGCGAGGTATTCCGCATAGGCGGCCTGAACCGCGGGATCCGCCAGTTCCGCGCTGTCGATGTGGGTGGAGAAGGTGGTGTGGCGGCAGTGGTCGGACCAGTAGGTATCCACTACCTTCAGCTCGGTGATGGTGGGGTCCCGGCCCTCTTCCGTTTTGAAATAGTTCTGGAAGAACTTCAGATCGTCGATGTCCATGGCCAGGCCGTATTGCTCCAGATAGCCCGGCAGCGCTTCCTCTCCGGCGGAGATGAATCCGGTCAGCGTATCCACCTCTGTGGGGATTGCATAGGTCTGCTGGAGCGTCAGCGGCTTGTCGTGTCCGGCCTCCCGGGCCTCCACAGGGTTGATGACGTAACCCCGGATCTTCGTAAGATCCGTCTCCGTCAGATCTCCGTACAGGGCGTAGACCGTGGCGGCGGACACCAGGGGGCGCTCCCCGCTGGTGAGAATGGCGATGCACTGGGCACAGGAGTCGGCCCGCTGGTCAAACTGTCCGGGCAGGGCCTCCACCGCCAGAAGGGTGCAGCGGCCCAGCTCCGGCAGCGCCTCGTCATAGCACTCATCCACCATGGGCTCGGAGAACACAGTCTCCCGGGCCCGGCGGTAAACCTCCGGGGTGATGCCCTGGGCGTCGTAGCGGCGGAAAAGCCGCAGGGCCGTCAGGCCCGCAATGCCCAGCTGTTCCCTGAGATCCCGCAGAAGATTTCCGGCCTCCACCTGAAAGCCGGGCCGCTTTTCCACAAAACAGCGAAATACTTGATCCATAGGAATTACCTCCGTTTATCGTCCTTTTTCTTACTCGTAGTGAACCTGGATGTTGTTGGCCTGATAAAACACGCAGTCCGGCGAGGGGTTGAGTCCCGTAAAGACGCCCCGGGTGGTATAGACCGCGTTGTTCAGGAACAGGACCGGGCACAGATACCCGTTGTCCATGATATATTCGAACAGGTCATAGCAGTTGCCGCTGTTCTCCCGGGCCTTGGACAGCAGATAGTCCAGATCCCCGGAGCCGGCCAGTCCGCCGAAGGCAAGGCTGCCGCCGGAGGCCAGCAGGGGCCGCAGGTCAAAGTCCGGCTGCAGGGTGACCTCTCCGTAGAGAATGTCCCATTCGTCCACGTGGAGAGAGTAGAAGAACTCGTCCTCGTCGCTGGGCAGCTCTTTGACCGTGACGTAAAAGCCCACCTCGTTGAGATCCTCCGCCACAGCCTTGGCGGCTGCGGTCCGGCGGAGGTTCCCGCTGCGGACCACCAGCGTGATGGCGTTGTAGTGGGGCGCGCCGGAAGGGCTGGGCGAAGCGGCGGCCTCTTCCTCGCCCGTCTCTTCCTCATCTGTCTCCTCCTCGTCCTGTTCCGGAGAGGGAGAAGGCGAGGGGCTTTGGCCCGCTTTGGGGAGAACAAAATACTGGGTTGCCGCCAGCTCGTCCGCGGCGGCCTTGACGGAGGTGTAGCCGTATTTCTGGGCCAGATCCTCGTCATAGACGCTGCTGTAGGGCGAGGCGGGCAAAACGGCGGCATCGGCAAAGTTGTGGTAAACGGATTCCGCAATGCCCACCCGGTCGATGGCGTGGGAGACAGCCACTCGTGCGGCCGTATCCTGGAACATGCCCTCGGTGCCGTTGAAGGCCAGATACTGCATGGTGGTGCCGCGGCTGTTCCAGAGCTCAAAATTGCTGTGGAAGGTGGCGGCGGTGGAGGAATTGGGGTTGTTGTATACCAGATGAATGGTATCTGTTTCAAAGCTGTCCCGGGTATCCTCCGCGGAGCTGCTGGAATACAGTGTCACCGACTGGAACTGAAGACCCTTTGCGCCCCGCCACCAGTCCTGATTGACGGTCAGGACCTCCGGCGCGGATCGGACGAAGGGGCCTGTCCCCGGCGGGGACGACTCCAGATTGGCAAGGGACGGAACAATGGGAAAGGTCAGAAGACACGGCAGCCGGTCGTTGGGCCGGAGCATCTCAATGATCACCTTGTCGGTTCCGTCGCTGTAGTAGGTGCTGATGTCGATCAGCCGGCCGGAATACAGGGAGGAAGATCTGGCCTGGGTGAGGGAGTAGACCACATCGTCGGCGGTGAGCGCCTTGCCGCTGGAGAAGGTGGCTGCCTGCAGGTTCAGGGTGTAGACGTATCCGTCGTCAGTGACGGAATACTCCTTACAGAGCATGGGCTCGGCGTCAAAGGAATTGTTCAGCGTGAACAGCCCCTCATAAATCAGATCCATCACGGCCCGGTTTTCCATGCCGATGCAGGAAAAGGGGTTCCAGCCGTAGCTGCTGTTGTAGGGCATGGAGAAGGAACCCGCAGTCCCGGAAGCATGGACAGAGGGCTGGGGCTGCGCCTCCTGGGAGGGGACCGGAACCGCGCTGTCTGCCTCAGCGCCGAAGGCGCCTTCACCGGCCATAACAGGTTCCGGCGTGTCCTGCCCGCAGCCCGCCAGCAGTCCCAGCGCCAGCGCCAGCGCCAGAAGGAGGCTGAGACGGCGGCTCATCGGGCGCCTCCGCATACGATGACCGCGGCCAGGGAACCCCGGTCATTGCCGTGGCGCCGGGCGGACCAGAAGGTGTCCGGATCGCAGGCGGTGCAGAGGGGACTGACGTCGATCTGCGCCGGGGGGATCCCGGCCCGCTGCAGAAACAGCCGGTTGACCAGTTTCAGATCCACGTGGTACTTCGCACCGGTCTCTTCAATGGCGGCCTCCGCCTCCTGGCCCAGACCCGCCCGGACAGCGTCCGGAACATCCCGGTCCGTCTCAAAACAGTCCTTGGCAATGCAGGGGCCGGTGGCTGCGAACAGATCCTCCGGCCGGGAGCCGAAGTGCTCCGTCATGGCCCGGACGGTGGCCTCCGCGGCCCCCGCCGCAGCGCCCCGCCAGCCTGCGTGACAGGCGCCCACGGCGCCGGTCCTCCGGTCCTCGAACAGGATCGTGCCGCAGTCAGCGGAGTAGACCATCAGCGCGGTGCCCGGGGTGTCGGTGACAAGAGCGTCGGCCTCGTAGTCTGTGATGACGTACAGGCCCTTGCCCCAGTCCGCCTCAGTGCAGAGCCGGACGCCGGTGCTGTGGACCTGCACGGCGCCCACCAGTCTGTGGGGGTCGAAGCCGATGGCCCGGCCCAGAATGTCATAGTTTTTCAGCACGTTTTCCCGCAGATCTCCCCGGTGGACGCCCAGATTCATGGAGGCGAAAATGCCGGAGGATACGCCGCCCTTCCGGGTGGTGAATCCGTGGGAAACGGTCAGCAGGTCGCTCTGATAATACAGCAGACCGTCCTGCCGGAGTTCACAAAAGCTCATAAAAGCACCTCAGGATTGTACGTTTTTCCCTGCGGCCATATCCTTGTCCAGGCAGCAGTTCTTGTATTTCTTGCCGGAGCCGCAGGGGCAGGGATCGTTGCGGCCGACTTTGATCTTCTTCTTGATTGGCTCCCGCCGGACAGTACCGTCGCCGCCGGCGCCGGTGGAGGTGACCTTGGCCACCTTTTCCCGCTTGAGGGGCTCGTTCTGCTGGACGCGGAACAGGTAAAGACGCCGGGTGGTCTCCTCCTGGATGGCCCGGATCATGTCCTCGAACATGGCATAGCCTTCCCGCTTGTATTCCACCACCGGATCGTTCTGGCCGTAGGCCCGAAGCACGATGCCCTGGCGGAGGTCCTGCATGGCGTCGATCTGGTCCATCCAGTATTCGTCCACCACCCGCAGCAGGATCACCCGCTCCGCCTCCCGCATCAGCGGGGAGCCGTAGACGGCCTCCTTGGCGGCATAGGTCTTGTCGGACAGCTCCATGAGCTCGTCCAGCAGGCTCTCGGCGGTGACGGCGGACAGGGCCTGATCGTCCGGGGCGTAGGCGCCCTTGGGGAAGTAGAGGCCCTCCATGGTTTTGAGGATCTCCTGCAGTTCCTCCCGGTTCTCCAGATACCCCTTCTCGCCCATGACCGCGTGGATCTCGTCCTGGAAGATGGTTTTTCGCATATTTCGGAGGGAAGCCTGCACGTCTTCGCCGTCGAGCACCTGCTGACGCTGGCCGTAGATGACCTTCCGCTGGGTGTTCATGACGTCGTCGTACTCCAGCACGCTCTTCCGGGTCTGGAAGTTCAGGCCCTCCTTCTTCTTCTGGGCGTTCTCAATGGCGCCGGAGAGGATCTTCTGGTCGATGGGGGTGTCCTCGTCCAGACCCAGGCGGTCCATCATGGTGGAGACCCGCTCGGAGCCGAACAGACGCATCAGATCGTCCTCCAGGCTGATGTAGAACCGGCTCTCGCCGGGATCTCCCTGCCGGCCGGACCGGCCCCGGAGCTGGTTGTCGATGCGGCGGGACTCGTGGCGCTCAGTACCGATGACGAACAGACCGCCGGCGGCCCGGACCTTTTCTCCCTCCGCGGAGGTCAGGCTGTGATATTTTTCATAGAGTTCGGTATAGGAGGCCCGGGCGGAGAGAATGGCCTCGTCCTCCGTGTCGGCGTAGGAGTTGGCTTCCTGGATCAGCTCCTCCTCCAGCCCCTGCTTTCTGAGGTCGCTCAGGGCCATGTATTCCGGGTTGCCGCCCAGCATGATGTCGGTGCCGCGGCCGGCCATGTTGGTGGCGATGGTCACGGCCCCCAGCTTGCCCGCCTGGGCCACGATCTCGGCTTCGGCCTCGTGGTGCTTGGCGTTGAGGACGTTATGGGGGATGCCCTCCCGTTTCAGCAGACGGGACAGCTCCTCGGACTTTTCAATGGAGATGGTGCCTACAAGGACCGGCTGGCCCTTGTCGTGGCACTCCTTGATCTGACGGATCACCGCCCGGAATTTCCCGGCCTCGGTCTTATATACGGTGTCGGGGTGGTCGATGCGGACAACGGGCTTGTTGGTGGGGATCTCGATCACATCCAGCTTGTAGATCTGGATGAATTCGTCCTCCTCGGTGAGGGCGGTGCCGGTCATGCCGGAGAGCTTGGTGTACAGACGGAAGTAGTTCTGGAAGGTGATGGTGGCGAGGGTCTTTGATTCGTTGGCCACGTCCACGCCTTCCTTGGCTTCAATGGCCTGATGGAGTCCCTCGGAGTACCGACGCCCGTGCATCAGACGGCCGGTGAATTCGTCCACGATGATGACCTGGCCGTCCTTGACCACGTAGTCGATATCCCGCTTCATGATACCCCGGGCCTTGAGGGCCTGGTTCACATGGTGAGAGATGGTGGTGTTCTCCGGGTCGGAGAGGTTTTCGATGCCGAAGAAGGCCTCGGTCTTGGCAATGCCCCGGGCGGTCAGGGTGGCCACCCGATCCTTCTCGTTGACCACATAGTCGCAGTTCAGGTCATCCTGGGCCTCCTTGTCGTCAGTGTCGGCAAATACCATCTTTTTCATGCCGGCCACCAGGGAGTCTGCCTGGGCGTAGAGGGCCGAAGACGCCTCACCTTTGCCGGAGATGATCAGGGGCGTCCGGGCCTCGTCGATGAGGATGGAGTCCACCTCGTCCACGATGGCAAAGTTGTGGCCCCGCTGAACCATGTCCTTCTTGTAGACGGCCATGTTGTCCCGGAGGTAATCGAAGCCCATCTCGTTGTTGGTGCCGTAGGTGATGTCCGCGGCGTAGGCCTCCCGGCGCTGGTCGCCCGTGAGACCGTGGACGATGAGGCCGACCTTCAGCCCCATATAGCGGAAGACCTTGCCCATCCACTCGCTGTCGCGCTTGGCCAGATAGTCGTTGACTGTGACAATATGCACGCCGTTCCCGGTGAGGGCGTTGAGGTAGGCGGGCAGAACCTCCACCAGGGTCTTTCCTTCACCGGTCTTCATTTCGGCGATGCGGCCCTGATGCAGGATGATGCCGCCGATGAGCTGTACCCGGTAGGGGCGCATGCCCAGGACCCGGTCTGCGGCTTCCCGGACGGCGGCGAAGGCCTCCGGCAGAATGTCGTCCAGCGTTTCGCCCTGGGCGAGCCGCTGCTTGAGGATCTCGGTCTGACCCTTCAGCTCTGTCTCGGACATCTGCCGGTAGGTGTCGGCCATGGCCTCGATCTTGTCTACCAGCGGGGTAATGGACTTGACCTCCCGCTCGGAGTGGGTCCCGAACAGCTTGGACATGGCACTGGAGAATAAACTCATAAAAAGGTATCCTTTCCTTTCAGATCGTTTTGTTAAACAGGAGCCGATACGATTCCCATTCTAATTTAAATATTATAACACAACCAGGCCCATAAAAAAAGAGAAAAATACAGAAACGGAGCGGCGGAAAACAGGCCGTACCTGCTTGCCGCCGCTCCGCGCACAGATGAGATTACTTCATGCCGCGCTCATAGGACTCGATCATTTTCTTGACCATCTGGCCGCCGACGGATCCGGCCTCACGGGAGGTCAGATCGCCATTGTAGCCGTCCTTGAGGTTGACGCCCACCTCGGCGGCAGCCTCCATCTTGAACTTGTCCAGGGCCTCGCGAGCCTCAGGCACAACTGCGTTGTTGTTAGACTTCATGATTGCTTGCTCCTTCCTTTTGTCTGGTCGAATGACCATCCATATTGTTGCCCGGACGAAAGAATCTATGATATGTAATGATTGGCAATGGAGGAACGGAAAATTAGATTGGTACCTTGATATTTTGCGCCGGACGTGCTAAATTATCAAGGTACCGTTCTTTTTTGAGGAGGATGTGCCATGTGGCATTATATTAAGCGTTATGTGCATTTTATGGTGATCGCGGCGCTGTTTATGGTGTGCGAGGTGCTGATGGATTTGCTGCAGCCCGCGCTCCTGAGCCGGATCGTGGACGATGGCGTGCTGGGCGTCAATACCGGCGGCGTGGGGGATATGCATTTGATCTGGACGGTGGGCGCGGCCATGATCGGGCTGGTGATCCTGGGCGGCTTCGGGGGCTCCATGAGCACCGTGTTCACCCACCTTGCCTGTCAGAACGTCTGCAATCAGATCCGGAAGGATTCCTTTCAGACGATCATGACGCTGTCTTTTCCCCAGGTGGACCGGTTCGGCACCGGATCCCTGGTGACCCGGGTGACCAACGACGTGACCCAGGTGCAGCAGCTGGTCTCCTCCTTTTGCCGGGGCCTGGTCCGGACCTGCTGCCTGACTTTCGGAAGCATCTATTTTCTGTTCCGGCTGAACCGATCGTTCGGGTTTATCATTCTCTGCGCCTTTCCCTTTATGGTGGGGGTCATGGCACTGTGCCTGTGGAGAGCGGCCCCTCTGTTCCCCAGACTGCAGGCGGAGCTGGATCAGGTGAACGCCATCCTGCAGGAGGACGTGTCCGGGATCCGGATCATCAAGGCCTGCGTCCAGGAGACCTGGGAAAAGATCCGGTTCGGGAAGGCCAACGACGCCCAGATCAGGACCCAGCTGCGGACGCTGGTGCTGTTTGCCTTCATGAATCCCGCCACCAACGCGCTGATGTATCTGGCGGTGGTGATGATGCTCTGGACGGGCGCCGGACAGGTGCGTTCCGGACTGACGACGCCGGGCGCCGTGATGGCGGCGATCACATACTCGACCACCCTGCTCAACGGCATCAATATGCTCCTGATGATGTTCCAGAATATCACCAAGGGCAACGCCTCCTGGAAACGGATCCGGGAGATCCTGGACAGCCGCCCCGAGATCGCCGACGGCCCCTTCGACGGGGAGACGGAGATCCGCGGAAAGGTGGAATTCCGGGATGTGTCCTTCGCCTTCCCGGGAACGGAACAGGAGATCCTCCGGCACATCGACATGACGGTCTATCCCGGCGAAACGGTGGCGGTCATGGGCGCCACCGGCTCCGGCAAGACCGCACTGGTGAGCCTGATCCCGAGATTTTACGACGTGACGGAGGGAAGCGTCCTGGTGGACGGCGTGGACGTGCGGGAATACGCGCAGAAGCCCCTCCGGAGCAAAATCGCCATGGCCATGCAGAAGGCGGAGCTGTTCAGCGTGGCCATCGCGGAGAACATCCGCTGGGGAAAGCTGGAGGCATCGGAGGAGGAGATCCGGGCGGCGGCGGACATCGCCCAGGCCGGGGACTTCATCCGCTCCACGGAGGAGGGCTTTGACACGGTGGTGGCCCAGCGGGGCATGAGCCTCTCCGGCGGACAGAAGCAGCGGGTCAGTGTGGCCCGGGCAGTGCTGCGGGAGGCGGAGATCCTGATCTTCGACGACTCCACCAGCGCGCTGGACCTGAAGACCGAGGCGAATCTGAACGCTGCCCTGCGGGCGGCGCGCCCGGGCCAGACCAAGATCATCGTGGCCCAGCGGGTGGCGTCGGTGCTGGGCGCCGACCGGATCGTGATCCTGGAGCACGGGCGCATCGCCGACAGCGGCACCCATCAGGAGCTGCTGTCCCGGTGCCCGGCCTATCAGGAGATCTACTATTCGCAGATGGGAGAGGGGGAGACGAAAGTTGGCTGATCTGAGACAGTTTACCGGCAGAGGCGGCGGACGGAACCGGTTCGCCGAAGTGGAGCATGCGGAGAATGCCGGCCGGACTCTCCGCCGCATCGTGGCCTATTTTGCCCGGGAGAAGACCATGGTTCTGGCCATGCTGGCCGTGGTGATTTTCGGGACTCTCTGCGGGATCTACGCCCCGGCCCTGCAGAGCCGGGCCATCGACATCATTGCCGGAGAGCGGCAGGGGGCTCTGCCGCCGGCCCTGGCGCTGATGCTGATCGTCTATCTGCTCTACTGCGGCAGCCAGCTCCTGCAGGGTCTGGTCAGCGCCAACCTGAGCCAGCGTCTGGTGAAGCGGATGCGGGTGGAACTCTTTGACTGTGTGATCGACCTGCCGGTCAAGTATCTGGACACCCATTCCCACGGCGACGTGATGAGCCGCATGACCAACGACATCGAAACCATCTCCACCACGGTCTCTCAGTCGCTGCCCTCCCTGTTTTCCGGGGTGCTGACGCTGGCGGGAACGGTCGTGATCATGGTGTACTTCTGCTGGCAGCTGGCGATCCTCAGCTGCACCACCGTGTTCCTCACCGTGTTTGCCAGCCGATTTCTGGCCAAGCGGGTCCGGAAGTACTCCAGACAGAAGTCCGCCCTGCTCGGCCATCTCAACGGCACCGTGGAGGAGATGGTATCCGGGTACCGGACCGTGGTGGCCTACAACCATCAGGACTCCACGGTGGAGGACTTCCGCGGGACCTCGGACGATCTGACCAAAGCCGGCATCCGGGCGGAGGTGCTCTCCGGTGTGATGGGTCCGATCATGAACTGCATCAGCAACGTGGGATTTGTGATCATCGCGGCCTTCGGCGGGTTTTTCGCGATCCGGGGGATCATCTCAGTGGGCGTGATCTCTGCGTTCATCGTCTACGCCAAGCAGTTCTCCCGGCCAATCAATGAGATCGCCCAGGTCTACGGACAGCTTCAGACCGCGGTGGCCGGTGCGGAGCGGGTCTTCCGGGTGCTGGACGAGGAGCGGGAGGATAAGTCCGGCCTTCCCCTGGAAGAGGGGGAAACGGCGGCGGTGTCCTTCGAGCATGTGAATTTCTCCTATACCGAGGGCACGGAGGTCCTGCGGGACTTCACCCTGACGGTTCCCAGCGGGAAGAAGGTCGCGCTGGTGGGGGCCACCGGGTCGGGCAAGACTACGGTGGTGAACCTTCTGGAGCGGTTTTATGATGTGAACGGGGGAACGATATCCATCAACGGCCAGAATGTGGCGGAGGTCAGCCGGGACAGCCTGCGGAAGCAGGTGGCCATTGTGCTGCAGGATACCGTGCTGTTCGCGGACACGATCCGGAACAATCTGCGCTACGGCAACGAGCAGGCCACGGAGGAGCAGCTGCTCCGGGCGGTGGAAATGAGCCGGTGCGACGAGATGATCCGGGTCATGCCCGAAGGCCTGGACACGATGCTCTCCGCCGCCGGCGGGAACATCTCCCAGGGGCAGCGGCAGCTTCTGGCCATTGCCCGGGCCTTTGTGGCGGATCCGAAGATCCTGATCCTCGATGAGGCCACCTCCAACGTGGACACCCGGACGGAAAAGGCGATTCAGGACGCCATGCACCGGATCATGCAGGACCGGACCTCCATTGTGATCGCCCACCGGCTGAGCACCATTCAGGACGCGGACGTCATCGTGGTCATGGATCACGGCACAATCGTGGAGCAGGGGACCCATGAGGAGCTGCTGGCCAGGAAAGGAAAATACTATACGCTCTATATGACGCAGTTCGTCGGAATCGCCACATGACGGCGGGAAAGAGAGGGAACGGCATGAAAGACAACAGAAAACCGGGGGGATTCGGCGGATTCGGGCCCGGAAACAGCGTCCTGGATTCGGAGGACTATGGGCAGATGGACCTGAACAACCGGCTCTCCGCCGTGTTCCGGGAGGTGGAGAAGCTGCACCGGTTTCACATGGAGGACCGGGAGAGCCAGGGCAGGATCCTGCACATGCTGCTGGAGAACGGTCCCATGGACCAGCGGGAGCTGACGGCCCACATGCGCATCCGGCCCGGCTCCGCCAGCGAGGTGCTGAAAAAGCTGGAAAAGGCCGGGCTGATTGCCAGAACGGTCAGCCAGACAGACCGCCGGGGGATGCGGATCGCCCTGACAGAAGCGGGACGCGCCAAGGCTGCGCTTCACGTCCGGGAGCGGGAGGCGCGAAGGGCGGCCCAGTTTTCCGCTCTGTCGGAGGAGGAGAAGCTGACCCTGCTGACTCTGCTGGAGACCCTGGACAGGGACTGGCAGGACAGAACCGGAAAGCAGAAGCCGGAGGGTGCGGTCCCTTGACCCCGATGGTATAATACAGGCGTAAACCCGGCAAAAGGAGGGCGCCAGAATGGAGAGAATACGCAGATGGAAACGGCTGGAGCTGCCGCTGTGGACGGCGGTGCCGGTCTGGCTCCTGCTGTCCGGGGGGATCACGGTCCTGGCGCTGTGGTGTCAGCCGAATCCGCTGCGGGATGTGCTGCGGATCTTTTCGGAGCAGCCGGTGCTGATCCTGCTCAACGTGCTGCCGGTGGCGCTGCTCCTGTCGTTTCTCGGTTTTTTGACCAGGAATCTGTTTACAGGCGCAGCCCTGACGGAACTGATCACCGGACTGCTGTCCGTGGCCAACCGGATCAAGATCGAGATCCGGGAGGAACCGGTATTTCCCCGGGATCTGGCGCTGCTGCGGGAAGTGGGAAGCGCCATGCGGAACTACGATATCCGGTATCCGGTGGAGGTGATCTCCCTGGTGGCGGTCCTGTTCCTGTGCCTGATCGGGGCGGCGCTGACGCTGAAGTTTCGCCCCGCGAAGCGCCCGTTCCTCCGCGGATGGAAGGCCGCCTTGGCCGGAGCCGGGATCAGCGCCGCGGTGCTGGCGGTCCTCTGCGTGACGGTGCTCGGCTCCAAAACGGTGTATCAGCAGTTTAAGATCTCCAATTCTTCCCGGATGTCCGTCATCTTCAACGAGACCGGGTTTCCCTATGAGTTCTGCCGGATGCTCCGGACTTACTCCGTGGAGCGTCCCCGGGGTTACAGCCGGGCAGAGGCGGAGGCGTGGGACAGCGCCCCCGGGGAACCGGGCGCGCCTGCGGACGTCCATGTGGTCTTTGTGATGAACGAGGCGTTCTCGGATCTGACCGATCAGCCGGTGTTTACGGCGGCGGGCGACCCGCTGAAGCATCTGCACGCCATCGAGCAGGAGGAACACTGCATCTCCGGCCGTCTGGTGGTTCCGGGATTTGGCGGCGGAACGGCCAACACGGAATTTGACGTGATCACCGGGATGCAGACCAGATCTCTTTCTCAGACGGCCACCTCCGCCATGCGGGTGGTGGACCGGAATCTGGATAGCCTGTTTCGGGTGTTCCGGGCGGATGGATACAGGACCTCGTATATCCATCCGGGGTATACCTGGTTCTACAACCGCCAGAACGTCTACCGGTGGCTTGGCGCAGAGCAGACCGAATTCGTCGAACAGATGGAATCCCCCGTGTACAAGGGCGACTGGATCAGCGATGACTATACAGCCTCGCTGGTGGAGTGGGAATTTGAAACCGCAGTTGCAGAGGGATCCCTCCTGTGCAATTACACCACATCGATCCAGAATCATATGTCCTATACCTACGCAAAATACAGGGAGGACGCCAGATACTATCCGGTGGAGACTGCAGTTCCGGTTTCGGAAGAAGTGCAAATGATGGTGAACGTGTATACAGAGGGCGTCCGGGATGCGGACGCCATGCTGGGCCGGCTTCGGGACTATTTTGCCGCCCGGCCGGAGCCGGTGGTGCTGGTGTTCTTTGGCGATCATCTCCCCTATCTGGGGGACGGCGGCATGGGATATCAGGCGCTGGGGCTGGACGTTTCCCAGGTGGACGGCGCGGTCACGGACTCCTATTTTGCCTATGAGACCCCTTATGTGATCTGGGCCAACGACGCGGCGGCGGACTGCCTGAACTGGACGGAGGCCGCGGAGGCGCTGGAGATCGGAGACGGAGAGAGCCTGTCCGCCGCGTTTTTGGGGGCGGCGGTACTGGAGCTGACAGGCCGTGGCGGGGAGACGGCCTGGTTCGGGTTCCTCAATTCCCTCCGCCGGAGCTGTCCGGTGGTGCAGCGGGAGACCGTGCTCCTGGCGGACGGGACCATTGAGCCGGTCTCCAATCTGGAGGGGACGGAGCTGGGACAGCGGCTGGAAACATGGAAAAAATGGAGCTATTACAAGCTGCGGCAGAAGATCCTGCGGGATTAGGACCGGATTAGTGCGGAATTGCAGAAAAGTGCTTGCGTCCCGGGATTAGATGCATTATAATAAACTGTAATGCGAAAAAACCATAGGAGAGTTGAATAATGACAGAGAAACAAGAGGCCCTCTATCGTTCGAAATTCATTACCGTTGACGACGCGCTGAATATGATCCATGACGGGGATACAGTATATCACGGATTTTACGGCAACGAGCCCAGAAACATCCTCCGGGAGTTCCATCGGGTGCTGGATCACGTGGACCACGTGAATATCTGGTGTACCAATCCCGACGAGGAGTACCCCTTCCTGATGGACAGCTCCATCGGCAAGCGGATCGAGATCTATACCGTGTTCTACGGGCCCACCATGCGCAAGATCCACACCGCCCGCCGGACCCACTATGTACCCCACCACATTCACAAGGCCATCGACGCCATCTGCGACAGCGGCGCAAAGCCGAATATCTTCATCGCCTCCGTCACACCGCCGGATGAATACGGCTACGTCTACATGTCCGGCTCCCAGCAGACGGAGTCCGAGATCTTCGACATCTGCGATTTGAGTATTTTTGAGGTCAACGAGAACCTGCCCCATGTCTACGGCACCACCCGGATCCCCATTGAGAAGGTGGACTATTTCATCGAGGCCAACAACCCCATCTCCGAGCCCACGCCCTACACGATTCCCGACGTGCTGTGGACTCTGGCGGAAAACGTGGCCTCTCTGGTGGAGGACGGCGACACCATCCAGCTGGGCTTCGGCGGCCTGCCCCACGCGGTGGCGGAGAAGCTCAAGGATAAGAAGGACCTGGGCGTTCACACGGAGATGTTCTCCAACTCCCTCTACCACCTGATGCGGGACGGCGTGGTCACCAACGACCGCAAAAACATCAACCGGGGCAAATCCCTGTGCGCCTTCTGCTGGGGCGACCGGGAGTTCAACAAGTTCATTGACTACAACCCAGCCATTGAGATGCGGCCCACCAGTTATATCAACAATCCCAACACTGTGGCTGCCCACGACCACATGGTGTCCATCAACTCCGCGCTGGAGATCGACCTGACGGCGCAGATCTGCGGGGAATCCATCGGCCACCGGCAGTTCTCCGGCACCGGCGGCGCCACGGACTTCGCATACGGAGCCTTCCACTCCAAGGGCGGCAAGGGCATCATCGCTCTGACCTCCACGGCCCAGACCAAAAACGGCGTGGTCTCCCGGATCGTGCCCACCCTGACCCCCGGCGCGGTGGTGTCCATTCAGCGGAACATTGTGGACTACGTGATCACCGAGTACGGCATCGCCCATCTGCGGCATCTGCCCTTCGACAAGCGGGTGGATGAGCTGATCCGCATCGCCCATCCCGACTTCCGGGACGAGCTGCGGTTCCAGGCGGAAAAGCTGATGATCTGGTAATATAACGCGCCCGGCAGTTTCTGCCGGGCGCGTTTTCATATGGGGAAATGTGATTGGTTTTGGGTACAATAATGCTCGGTATGCCGTGGGTTTTAATCCTCTCAATCATATTGAAATGATATGTGATTGGCATCTTGGCACAAAGTCTATCATGCCAATAGGAAATGATAGTTTTTCCCAAAAACTCTTGCGGCGGCTCTGCTTCGGGCGTATACTAAGAATGAAGAACCACGAAGGAGGAATTGCCATGCCGAATTATACCAAAGAGACCATTCGCTTCCTGTCCGCGGACGGGAAAACACAGGTGGCCGGTTATTATTACGCGCCGGAAACGCCCAAGGCCATCATTCAGATCAGCCACGGAATGTGCGAGTATGTGGAGCGGTATGAGCCGATGATCGACGTGCTGTGCGGCGCGGGATACGCGGTCTGCGGCAACGACCATCTGGGACACGGTTCCACCGGCGACCCGAAGGACTGGGGCTTTTTTGCCGAGCGGGACGGCTACAAGCTGGTGCTGCAGGATCTGCATACGATGAACGCTCTGGCCCGGGAGAAATGGCCGGGACTTCAGCTGATCCTGCTGGGCCACAGCATGGGCAGCTTTTTCGGCCGGTGGTTTGCGGAGAAATATCCGGACGCGCTGGACGCGCTGGTCATCAGCGGCACCGGCGGACCCGGCGCGCTGATGAAGATGGGCAAGGCCATGGCCAGCGGATTTTCGAAGATCAAGGGGCCCAGATATGTGTCCGGCTTTATGGTCAACGCCAGCATGGGCTCCTATTCCAAGGGAATTGAGGACGCCCGGTCCAAAAATGTCTGGCTCAGTCGGGATCCGGCAGTCTGGGAGGCCTATGACAAGGATCCCAAATGTACATTCCCCTTTACGGTGTCCGCTTTCCGGGATATGCTCACGGCCCATGTGCACGTGAACACGCCGGAGTGGGCGGAACATCTCCGGAAGGATCTGCCGGTGTATGTGTACTCCGGCGATATGGATCCGGTGGGCGAGTACGGCAAGGGCGTCCGGGCGGTGGAGCAGCTGCTGCGGGATGCCAATCTGGAGGACGTGACCATGCGGCTCTATCCCCAGGGACGGCATGAGATGCACAACGAGCTGAACAAGGACGAGGTTTTCCGGGATCTCATCGCCTGGTGCGACGCCAGAATCTGAACAGACAACCAGCGGAACGCAGCCTGCGTTCCGCTGGTTTTTACCAGTTGACGGGGGCCTGCCCCTGTTCCGTGAGGAAATCGTTGATTTTGGAAAAGGGCCGGGAGCCAAAGAACCCACGGTAGGCCGACAGGGGGCTCGGGTGGACGGAGGTCAGCACCAGCCGGGGTGCATTGGTGTCGATCAGAGCTTCCTTTTTGATGGCGTAGCTGCCCCAGAGCAGGAAGGCGATGGGCTGGGGAAGGGCGTTCGTGGCGGCGATCACTGCGTCCGTGAATTTCTCCCAGCCGAAAGAGCGGTGGCTGCCGGCCCTGTGGGCTTCCACCGTCAGAACGGAATTCAGGAGGAACACGCCCTGCCTTGCCCAGGCCGTCAGGTCGCCGGTTTCCGGCGGCGCCTGTTCCAGATCGGCGGACAGCTCCTTATAGATATTCTGTAGGGACTTCGGCAGCACCGTGCCCTCCGGCACCGAAAAGCTCAGCCCCATGGCCTGGCCAGGCTCGTGATAGGGATCCTGCCCCAGGATCACTACCCGGACCTGCTCCGGCGGGGTCAGCCGGAAGGCCGCGAACAGGGCCTCCCGGGGCGGATAGACGGCGGCGGTTTCATAGGCCGTTTCCACCCTCCGGCAAAGTTCCGGCCAATATGGTTGTTCCGTTTCGCAGGACAGAAATGAGGCCCAGGAACCGGTTTCTTTGAGATCCATGCAAATCCCTCCGTTCCCCGGTATCTTACCACAGGAAACGGAAAAAGAAAACAGCTTTTTCCTGTTGACATTCCGGGGAAACCATGCTATAATCACCGGGCAAAAGGAAGTAGGAGCGGCGGCCCCGCCCTCACCGCAAGCAAAGCGAAGCGGTAGATAGGCATGAGATCTCATGGGATCATCGTGTATTGTTGCGGGTGCCGTTGCGGCATCCGTTTTTTATGTTGGAGGTGTTTCATATCAGCAAACAAGACCATCAGCTCAATGAGGACATCAGAGATAAGGAAATCCGTGTCATCGGTTCCAATGGTGAACAGCTTGGCATTATGGCTCCCAAGACCGCTCTGGACATGGCCTACGATCAGGGACTGGATCTGGTGAAGATCGCGCCCAACGCCACCCCTCCGGTGTGCAAGATCATCGACTATGGCAAGTTCCGCTTCGAGCAGTCCAAAAAAGAGAAAGAAGCCAAGAAGAATCAGCATGTAACTGAGGTCAAGGAGATCCGTATGTCCCCCGGCATCGACATCGGCGATTTCAACGTCAAGGTCAAGAACGCACAGAAGTTCCTGAAGGACGGCAATCGCGTCAAGGTGACGGTGCGGTTCCGCGGCCGTGAGATGGCTCACACCGATATCGGCCGGAATCTGCTGGTGCAGTTTAGCGAGGCGTGCAGCGACATCGCCAACGTAGAAAAGAACGCGAAGCTGGATGGACGGCATATGTCCATGTTCCTCGGCCCCAAACCCCAGAGCAAGTAAAATACCCTTTATCATACGGAAGGAGTCACACCATTATGGCGAACAAGATCAAGACGCACTCCGGTGCAAAGAAGCGTTTCAAGCTCACCAAGACCGGCAAGGTCAAGAAGGCCTGCGCCTTCAAGAGCCACATCCTCACCAAGAAGGAAACCAAGCGGACTCGTCGTCTGCGTCATGGCGGCTATGCCGACAAGACCAATGTCGCGGCGATCAAAGAGCTCATTCCCTACAAATAAGAAATAACTACGCTTTACACTTCAAGGAGGATTATATAAATGGCTAGAGTAAAAGGCGCAATGATGACGCGCAAAAGACGCAATAAGGTCCTGAAGCTCGCGAAGGGCTATTGGGGCAGCAAATCCAAGCATTTCAAGATGGCCAAAGAGGCCGTGATGAAGTCCGGCAACTACGCGTTCCGTGACCGCCGCGCCAAGAAGCGCGACTTCCGGAAGCTGTGGATCGCCCGGATCTCTGCCGCCGTGAAGCCCTACGGCATCAACTACTCCCGGTTCATGAACGGTCTGAAGAAGGCCGGCATCGACATGAACCGCAAGATGCTCTCCGAGCTGGCCATCCATGACGCCGCCGCTTTCGGCGCGCTGGTGGAGACCGCGAAGAACGCGCTGAACTGATTTCCGAAACGAAAGAAAAGGACGCACCCTGTGGTGCGTCCTTTTTTATATGTCGTCCGTCAGGATCCCGCCGCGGCGGAGCTCCGAGAGCTGTTCCTTCGTCATGCGCCAGGTCCAGTTGCCCTCCGCCACGCCCGGCACGTTGATCCGGGCTGTGTCGTCCAGGCCCAGCACGTCCTGTACCGGCAGGATCGCCGCCGCCGCAGGCATGGCCAGCAGCTCGGTGAGCACTGCCTGAGGCGCCTTTTCGATGCCCTGGTCCTCCAGGAACCCCCGAAGCGTCTGATTGTCGTGGGTGCCGGAGAACAGCACACGGTGGGCCAGAACTTCCGGTTCCATATGGGGCAGCTCGTGGGCGGAGAACTGCCAGACGTTCATGCCGGAAAGGCCGGTGTGCCGCAGCAGCACGTAGACGGAATCGTCCAGCGTGCCCAGATCCTCCGCCACCATGGGCAGGGCGCCAAATTCTTCCACCATGGCCCGGAAAAACGCAATGCCCGCGCCCTTGATCCAGTTGCCCTCCTTGGCGGTCTTGTCTGAGGGGATGGAGTAGTATGCGGCAAAGGAGCGGAAATGGTCCAGCCGCACATAGTCAAAGTTTTGGAAGGCCTGCCGGAGCCGCCGCTTCCACCACTGATAGCCGTCGGCGCGCATCTGAGGCCAGTTGTAAACGGGATTGCCCCAATCCTGTCCGTCCGGAGAGAAATAGTCCGGGGGACAGCCGGCGCGCTGGGCGGGGAAGCCGGTCTCGTCCAGCTGGAACTGCTCCCGGCAGGACCAGGTCTCTGCGCTGTCCACCGCCGCGTAGATCGGAATGTCTCCGATCAGGTCGATGCCCAGTCCGGCAGCCTTTTTCCGCACAGCGGACCATTGGGCGTAAAACCGGTATTGCGTCTCCATGACGGCGTGGATGGCCTCGGCGTGCCGGCTCCGCAGGCCGGGCAGATCCTCCCGGTCCCGTTCCGCTTTGGGCCACTGCTGCCAGCCGGTGCCGTGGCGATCGTGCAAGACCTGGAAGAGGGCGTAATCCGCAAGCCACCAGTCGTTCTCCCTGCAGAAGGCGTCGAATCCGTCCATATCCACCGCCCAGTCCGGGTCAATGAGCCGGGGATCTCCGGCAAAGACGCAGAGACTGGAATAGGGAGAGTTGCCGATGCCCACAGGACAAAGGGGAAGCAGCATCCAGCCGCTGTATCCGGCGGCTTTCACCACGTCCAGGAAGTCCAGCGCATCCCGCAGCGTACCGACGCTCTGCTTGCCGGGAAGAGAGAACAGCGGGCACAGCAGTCCCCGGCCGGAAGGAGTTTTTGCGGCGGCGGGCAGCGGGGAAAAGACCTCTGGATCGGCGCCTTCCCGATAGAGGATCCGCACCGTCATGGGCGGAAGCTCCAGGGTTTTTCCGGTATCAACGCGGCTTGTCAGCAGATCCATCCGGCACATCCCGTCCCAGGGGAGCGTGACGCCGGCTGCGCCCCGGTTGATCAGGACTACGGCCTGGGCATCGTCCAGGGTTCGGGTCATGATCAGAACGTCCTTCTCCGGAGTCCGGTAGGAAACGCCGCCCCGGACCAGGACCGGGTACTCCTGCCGGAGGTGGCTGAGCTGACGGACCCAGCCGGTGATCTCCAGATCTTCCTTTCCCCAGGGGAAGGTGCCGCGGTTGAAGGGATCCGCAAAGCCCTCCATGCCGGCCTCGTCGCCGTAGTAGACGCAGGGGACGCCGGGGGAGGTGAACTGCAGGGCCTGCAGCAGGCGGAGCCGTTTTTTGGCCAGATCCCGCTGCTCCGGCACCAGACGAAAGACCTCCTGCTCTCCGGCAGGGAGTCCCTCCGGCGCCTCCCCGAGCACCGTCAGGATCCGGGGCGTGTCGTGGGTACCGATCAGGTTCAGCGCCCCGTAGAAGGCCGAGGGGGGATAGTTCTCCCGAATGGCCTCCATGGCCTCGGCGTATTCCTCCGCAGACCGGGTCCCCAACAGGAACTCCAGCGCCGCGGTCCGGAAGGGATAGTGCATGGTGCAGTCCAGCTCCGAGCCCAGCAGGTACTCCCGCAGGGTGTTGTAGCTGACTTTGTTGGTGGCGTCCTCCCAGACCTCCCCCAGCAGCAGCGCGTCATCCTTTTCCGCATGCTCGGCCTGACGGATCTTCTGGATAAAATCGTCGGGGAGCTCGTCCGCCACATCCAGCCGCCAGCCGGAAGCGCCCAGCCGCAGCCATTTCCGGATCACTCCATCCTCTCCGCAGATCAGGTCCTGATACTCCGGGTTTTCCTCCTCCACGTTGGGCAGGGAGTCCACCCCCCACCAGCACTCGTAGCCGCAGGGCTCCATGGTCCCGAACCGGTACCAGCGGTCATAGGGACTGCCGCTGCGGGCGTAGGCGCCGGGCTCCGGGTAGTTGCCGAACCGGTTGAAATAGATGCTGTCGTCGCCGGTGTGGCTGAACACGCCGTCCAGCAGGAGCCGGATCCCGACGGCCTCCGCCTCCCGGCACAGCCGGGAAAAGCTCTCCTCGTCGCCGAAGCCCGGATCGATCTTTAGATAGTCGGCGGTGTCGTACTTGTGATTGCTGGAGGCCAGGAAGATGGGATTGAGGTATAGCACGCCAATCCCCATGGAGCGCAGGTAGGGCAGTTTTTCCCGGATGCCCTCCAGGGTGCCGCCGAAAAAGGGCCAGCGTACCACTTTCCCCTCCGGGTCCTTGCAGTAGAAGGGCGTGTCGTTCCAGTCCTGCATCACCATGCGCCGGGTGCCCTTCCATCCCTCCGGATGGGCGGCGTCCGCCTGCCGCTGCTGCCAGTCGGCACCCCGGTGGAACCGCTCCGGGAAGATCTGATAGGCCACCGCGTTTCCGTACCAGTCCGGAAGAGGCACAGGTTCATAGACGGTGATCTGCCAGGATTCCGGCGGCGTCCAGGAAAGGGCGCCTGCTCCGCCGCGGCTGTCCTCCGTCTTTCCGTAGTAGCAGATCCCCTCCGGCGTCCGGATCAGGAAATAGTACCACAGCAGGCCGGGCGTCTGAGCGACCTGGAAACGGCAGCGGAACAGTCCCGGTTCCGTCTCCGTCATGGGCACGAGGGACTCGCCGGACTGCCACAGCCGGACAAGCACCTCCGTGCCCCGGGGCACCTCGGCCTCAATGGACAGGGTGACCTCCGCGCCGGTGGGTGCGGCGCCGAAGGGCATGCGGAACCGTGATTCGCGGGAATTATGATACAGGTGCATGGATATTCCTCCAAAAAAGTTCGTAAAAGCCCGCCCCCCGGCGATTCCGCCGGGGGGCGGGAGGTATGGATTTGTTCAGGCCAGGATCTTGCGGTAGATGGCCCGGTAGGCTTTGGCGCTGTTTTTCCAGCTGAAGTCCTGGGCCATGGCCTGCTTCTGCAGACCCTCCCAGTGTTCCCGGTTGTCCCAGAATACCCGGGCGGCGGTGAGCACGCAGTTTTCCAGCTCCCAGGCGCTGGTGCCGCGGAAGCTGAAGCCGGTGCCCTCGCCGGTAAACTGGTTGTAGGGGATGACGCTGTCCTGAAGGCCACCGGTTTCCCGGACGATGGGCAGCGTGCCGTAGGCCATGGCGATCATCTGGTTCAGGCCGCAGGGCTCAAACAGGGAGGGCATCAGGAGCATGTCCGCGCCGGCGTACATCCGCTGGGACAGGGGCTCGTCAAAGGCCAGCCGGATGGCCATGTTCTCGTTGGCGTTGGCGGCGTTGCAGAGCATTCCCTCGTAGTGTGGGTCGCCGGTGCCGAGGATGGCGATCTGGACGTTGTTGTACAGAAGGCTGCCCAGGCATCCGGCCAGCAGATCCAGGCCCTTCTGATCGGTGAGCCGGGAGATCAGCACGGCCAGCGGGGCATCGTCCCGTACCGGCAGGCCCAGCTCCTGCTGAAGGGCGGCCTTGCATTCCCGCTTGCCGGACATATCCGCAGCGGAGAAGGGGAACGCAGCCTTTTGCGGGTCGAACTTTTCCGTGTCGATGCCGTTGAGGATGCCCTCCAGACGGTCCTGGTGCTGTGCCAGGACGCCGTCAAGGCCTTCGCCGAAGGTGCTGCCGCAGATCTCCCGGGCGTAGGTGGGGCTGACGGTAGTGATGTAATCGGAATAGTACAGAGCGCCCTGCATGAAGTTGATGGCGTCCCGATCCCAGTTGAGCTGGTCCTCCGCGTTCTTGCAGCCTGCAAGGCCGAGGATGTCGCCCAGATAGAACCGCCAGCAGACGCCCTGGAATTTCAGGTTGTGAATGGTGTAGACGGTCTTGATCCGGTCATAGAGCTCCAGTCCCTGATACTGCTCCCGCAAGAACACGGGGATCAGGGCAGTGTGCCAGTCGTTGGCGTGGATGATGTCCGGATGGAAGTCGATGTGCTGCAGGCACTCGAGCACCGCCTTGGAGAAGTACGCCACGCGCTCGCAGTCGTCTCCATAGCCGTAGGCGCTGTCCCGGTAGAAGTAGTACTCGTTGTCCAGGAAGTAATAGCGGATCTTGCCCAGCTTCAGGGTGAACACGCCGCAGTGCTGCACGCGCCAGCCCAGCGGTACGCCGAAGGACGTAAGGAACTGCATCTGGTCGTGATACTGTTGAGGGATCTGGCGGAGTTTCGGAAGGATCACCCGAACCTCGCAGGCAGGGTACTGCAGCGCCGAGGGCAGACTGCCCGCCACGTCGCCCAGACCGCCGGTCTTGATGAAGGGCGTGGCCTCGAAGGACGCGAACAGTACGTTGATTTTCTTATAAGCCATAATTCAATACTCCTTTATGACCGGAGCCTCTGAATCAGACGATCCGGCGTTTGCTGATGACAAAGGGCTTGTCCTTGCTGCCGGAGAGCTTGACGCCGGCGCTGATGGACGCGTTCTTGTCACAGATCAGGTTTTCCACCACGGCTCCGGGACCGATCTCCACGTGCTGCATCAGCACGCAGTTTCTCACCACGGCGCCTTCGCCGATGGTCACGTTCCGGAAGAGGATGCTGTTTTCCACCGTGCCGGCCAGAATGCAGCTGGCGGCCACCATGGAGTTCTTCACGCTGGCGCCGGGCAGATACTTGGCGGGAGGAGAGTCCTGGGTCTTGGTGAGGATGGGACGGTCCGCGGGGAACAGCTCCTCCTGGATCTCCGGCCGCAGGAGGTCCTGGCTCACCAGCAGGTAATCCTGGGCGTGGTCCACCGCGTGCTCATAGCCGTCATACTGCCAGGAGTGGATCTGGAGCCGGTCCAGATTCTCCGCGAGAATATCGGTGAGATCCACATAGTCCAAATTGCCGTAGCAGTCGATGAAGTCCAGAATCAGCTGACGGGAGATGAGCATGCTGTCCAGGAAGATCGCACCGCCCATGTTGACGGGACCGGTGGGAACGGAGGCGTCATCGATTCCGGTGACCCGGCCGTTCTCGTCCAGATCCAGGAACAGGCCCATGGCGGAGCCGGTCCGGCTGTCCGAGAGGACCTTGTAGATCATGGTGACCTCCGCGCCGGATGCCTCATGCTGGGCGATGGCCGGACGGAAATCCATGTTGTAGATCCGGTTGGCCGCGCAGATCAGCACAGTTTCCTCGTCTGCGCGCTCGAAGAACTCCTTGTTCAGGATGATGTCCCGGAGGCTGAACCGGGCGTTGGGCATCCGCAGGCCGTGGGCCGCGCCGGGCAGGAGGAACATGCCGCCCTGCTTGGTGTTCAGGCCCCATTCCCGGCCCATGTTCAGATGGTCCGCCAAGGAGCGGTAGTTGCTGGGCGTGATCACGCCGACGGTGTCGATGCCGGAATTCACCATGGAGGAGAGGGGGAAGTCGATCAGACGGTAGCGGCCGCCGAAGGGAATGGACGCCACGGGACGATCGGCGATCAGCTCGCCGTAGTGCGCACCGGTATAGTTGGTAGAAAGAACGCCAATGACATTGCCCATGATGAATACCTCCTTACGCGTTTTTCATGTCGTCGCCCAGCAGGGAGATGGGCGCAGTTTCGTCTTCCGTGCCAAAGGTGGTGCCGGAGAGGATCGTGGCCCGTTCGGAAACGATGGCACGATAGACCCTGGCGCCGGGCTCCACGGTGGCGCCGGGCAGCAGGATGGAATCCTTCACCAGCGCGCCCTCGCCTACGGTGACGTTGGAGCCGAGAACGCTGTGCTCCACCCGACCCAAAATCTTGCAGCCGTTGGAGATGATGCTCTTGTCCACAGAGCCCGCGGGACCCACATAGTGAGGCGGGTAGATGTTGGAGTTGGAGTAGATGCGGCTCTTGCCGTAGAGATCCAGCGCGGGATCCTTCTCCAGCAGCTCCATGTTGGCGCCGTAGTAGCTGTCGATGGTGCCTACATCCTTCCAGTAGCCGGAGAACCGGTAGACGAACAGACGCAGATGCTCCGCAAGCATCATGGGGATGATGTTCTTGCCGAAATCGTGGGAGGAGGACTTGTCCTCGTGATCCGCCAGGAGCATCCGCCGCATAACAGGCCAGGAGAAGATGTAGATGCCCATGGAGGCAAGGTTGCTCTTGGGCTCCGGGGGCTTCTCCACGAACTGGGTGATGCGGCCCTCCTCGTCGGCTTCCATGATGCCGAAGCGGCTTGCCTCGTCCCAGGGAACGGTCATGACGGAGACGGTCAGGTCAGCCTCGTTCCGCTTGTGCTCGTCAAGCATCTTGCTGTAGTCCATCATGTACAGATGGTCGCCGGAGAGGATCAGCACGTACTCGGGGTCATAGCTGTCGATGAAATCGATGTTGTGATAGATGGCGTCGGCTGTGCCCAGATACCAGGAGCCGCCGCTCTCTGTTTCATAAGGCGGAAGCACGTGGACGCCGCCGTCGCTGCTGTTGAGATCCCAGGCTTCGCCGTTGCCCAGATATCCGTTCAGGATCAAAGGCTTGTACTGGGTCAGGACGCCCACTGTGTCAATCCCGGAGGAGACGCAGTTGGAGAGGCTGAAATCGATGATCCGATATTTGCCGCCGAAGGACACCGCAGGTTTTGCGTTTTTCTTGGTCAGTGCCAGAAGGCGGCTGCCCTGGCCTCCGGCCAGAAGCATAGCAATACACTCTTTTTTACGCATGAGAGACCCTCCTTATGAAATTGGCTGAAATATCCGGGCGGCCGGGGAAGCCCCGGTGCCGCAGTTTCCTTATTTGATTCTATCACAGGGGATCTTCCAGATTTCGTCGCAATACTGGAAGATCGTGCGGTCGGTGGTAAATTCACCTGCCATGGCGATGTTGGTCAGGGACATGCTGCCCCAGCGGATGGGATCCCGGTAGATTTCCGACAGATCGGTGAACGCCTTGAGGTAGGAGTCAAAGTCCTTGAGGACGAAGTATTCGTCGTTGGCCTTGAAGAGCGCGTCATGGATGCCGTAGAAGCTCAGCCCGCCGTAGGTGCCGTCCACCAGCTGATTGCAGATCTTCGTCAGTCTGGGGTCGGAGTTGCAGGTGTCATAGGCGATATAGCCGCCCTGCTGATAGTACCGCAGGACCTCGTCAGAGGTCAGGCCGAAGATGGCAATGTTCTCATCGCCGACCTGGTTTTTGATCTCTACGTTGGCGCCGTCCAGGGTGCCCAAGGTCACGGCGCCGTTGTACATGAACTTCATGCAGCCGGTGCCGCTGGCCTCCTTGCCGGCCGTGGAAATCTGCTCGGAGATGTCCGCAGCGGGGTAGATGAGCTGGGCGGAGGAGACGTTGAAGTTCTCCAGAAATACCACCCGCAGCTTTTTGTTTACCACGGGATCGGAGTTCACCAGGTCCGCGATGGAGCAGATATACTTGATGCTCTCCTTGGCAAAGGCGTAGCCTGCGGCGGCCTTTCCGGCGAAGATGAAGGTGTAGGGCGGGATGTCCGCCTTGGGGTTCTCCTTGAGCAGGTTGTAAAGCTGCATGACCTTGAAAGCGGCCAGAACCTGCCGCTTGTAAGCGTGGATGCGCTTGACCTGGATGTCAAAGATGGAATCCGGATCCACGGCAATGCCCATGGTGTCGGCGATATAGTTGCCCAGCCGGACCTTGTTCTGCCGCTTGACGCTGCGCAGCTCGGTGAGGAAGGCCTTGTCGTTCCGGTAAGGAAGGAGCTTCTGCAGCTCAAAGGCGTTGCCCATCCAGCTGTCCCCGATGGTATCGGTGATGAGCCGGGACAGGGGCGGATTGGCCTCCGCCAGGAAGCGCCGGTGGGTGATGCCGTTGGTCTTGTTGTTGAATTTTTCCGGGGTCAGGGCGTAGAAGTCCTTCAGCACCTCTTTCTTGAGGATCTCCGTGTGCAGGGCGGCCACGCCGTTGACGCTGTAGGCGCCGATGATGGAAAGGTTGGCCATATGGACCTGGCCGTCCCAGAGAATGGCAGTGTTCCGGAGTTTTTCCTGCCAATCGGGCAGGCTGCGGTCAAAGGAGGCCACATACCGCCGGTCGATCTCCTCGATGATCTGATAGACCCGGGGCAACAGCACCCGCATCAGGTCGATGGACCACTTCTCCAGCGCCTCGGGCATGATGGTGTGGTTGGTATAGGAGATGGTCTTCCGGGTGATCTCCCAGGCCTCATTCCAGCTCACGCCTTCCTCGTCCACCAGCACCCGCATCAGTTCCGGCACGCACAGGGCCGGATGGGTGTCGTTGGTGTGGATGCTGATCTTGTCAGGGAAGATGGCCCAGTTCGCCCCATAGGTGCGCTTGAAGGTCTTGACGATATCGGCCACGCCGGCGGCCACGAAGAAGTATTCCTGCTTCAGCCGCAGGGCCTTGCCGGACTCGGTGCTGTCGTCGGGGTAGAGAATGCAGGAGATGGCCTCGATCTCGTTCCGGTCCTTCACGGCGCCGGAGTAGTCGCCCCGGTTGAAGGCGGCCAGATCCAGCTTTTCCACCACGGGCTCAGCGCTCCACAGCCGGAGCACGTTGACGGTCTTGCCGCCGTAGCCCACGATGGGCACTTCATAGGGTACCGCCATCACGGTCTGGGCGCCCTTGGTGAAGAAGTGGGGCTGGCCGTCGGCGCCGATCTCACTTTCCACATAGCCGCCGAACCGGACGGGAATGGCCTGGTCGGATTTCTTCGTCTCCCAGGGATAGCCGTTCTCCAGCCAGCTGTCCGGCTCCTCGGTCTGGTAGCCGTTGACGATCTTCTGGCGGAACAGGCCGAACCGGTAACGGATGCCCATGCCCACGCCGGGCACGCCCAGATAGGCCATGGAGTCCAGGAAGCAGGCCGCCAGACGGCCCAGACCGCCGTTTCCGAGGCCGGGGTCCTTTTCGCACTGGCACAGCTCGTCCAGGTCGATGCCCAGATCCTGCAGTCCGTCCCGGACCGGCTCCTCGATCTCCAGGTTGATCAGATAGTTCCGAAGCAGACGGCCGATCAGGAACTCCATGGAGAAGTAGTAGACCTTTTTCTGCTTGTTCCGGATGTGGCGCTGGGAAGTCTGGGTCCGCACCTTACTGGTGGCGCTGGAGACCAGATAGACCAGCAGCTCGTATTTTTCAAAGGTGGAACATTCGGAGATGGGCTTTGCAAAGGTTTCCAGTGCCTTGGCCTCATATGCCACCTTAAAGTCTTCTTTTCCTGCAAACAATAAAATCGCTCCTTCTGAGTGGTTATTTTTTCCGCAGCATCAGGCCGCCGATGGGCGGGACCGTCACGCGAACGGAGTATTTTTCGCCGTGGCAGGGAACTTTTTCCGCCACGAGGGGCTCGGGGTTGATCTGGCCGCTGCCGCCGAATTCGATCCGGTCGGAGTTGAGGATCTCCACATATTCCCCTGCATAGGGTACGCCGATCCGGAAGTCCTGATACACGTCTGGCTGGAAGTTCAGCAGCACCGTGACGCTCTGGGTCTTCTTTTTGCCGGTGCGCCGGTAGAGCAGGATGCTCTGGGCGGCGTCGTCGGCGTCGAGCCAGTGGAAGCCCTCCCAGGTCTGGTCGTCCTCCCACAGGGCCGGGGTATTCTTGTACAGATGGTTCAGCATGGCCACGTAGTTCTGATGCCCCTTGTGGGAGGGGTAGTCCAGCAGGAACCACTCCAGGGACTCGTATTCCCGCCATTCGATGAAGGGACCGTATTCCGTGGACATGAAGCTGAGCTTTCCGCCGGGATGGGTGATCTGGTACAGGGCCAGGGCACGGAGCCCTGCGAACTGCCGCCAATAGTCTCCGGGCATCCGGCCCATGAGGCTGCACTTTCCGTGGACGACCTCGTCGTGGCTCAGGGGCATGATGAAATGCTCCGAGAAATTGTAGGCCATGGAGAAGGTCAGCAGATGATGGCAGCCGGACCGATAGGGGAAGTCCGCCTTGCAGTAGTTCAGAGTGTCGTTCATCCAGCCCATGTCCCACTTGAAGTCAAAGCCCAGACCGCCGGACTCCGTGGAGCCGGTGACGTGGGGCCAGGCGGAGCTCTCCTCGGCGATGGTGATGGTTCCGGGGGCGTATGTATGGACCACGTCGTTGAACTTGCGGACGAAGTCGATGGCCTCGAGGTTTTCCTCGGTGCCGTACTTGTTGAAGTGCTTGGCGTTCTTGTCCCAGTCGGGGATGCCGAAATTCAGGTACAGGATACTGGTGACACCGTCCACCCGGAGGCCGTCCACGTGGTAGCAGCCCAGCCAGTACACCGCCGATGACATCAGGAAGCCGCAGACCTCGCTGCGGGTGAAGTCGAATTTATAGGTGCCCCACTCCGGGTGGTCCGCCGCCTCGTAGAGCATCTCTCCGTTGAACCGGCCCAGACCATGGCTGTCCCGGCAGAAATGCCCGGGGACCCAGTCCAGTATGACGGACAGGCCGTTCTGGTGGGCCTGATCCACGAAGTACATGAAGTCCTTGGGGGAGCCGTAGCGGCTGGTGGGGGCAAAGAAGCCCGTCACCTGATACCCCCAGGAGCCGTCAAAGGGATGCTCCATGACGGGCATCAGCTCCAGATGGGTGTAGCCCATGTCCCGGGCGTAGGGGATCAGCTGATCTGCCAGCTCCCGGTAGGTCAGGAAGGGCTGGTTCGGATCCTCCGGATTTTCCCGCTGCTTCCAGGAGCCCAGATGCACCTCGTAGATGTTCATGGGACCGGGACTCTTTTTCCGCTTCCGGGCGCTGCGCCAGGCGCCGTCGTGCCATTGGTAGCCATCCAGAGACACCACGCGGGATGCGGTGCCGGGACGGACCTCCGCGGAGAACGCGTAAGGGTCGGATTTGTCAAAAACCTCGCCGGAGCGGGTGGTGATCCTGTATTTGTAGAGGTCGCCCTCTTTCGCGGAGTCGATCACGGCGGACCAGATGCCGGTGGTGCCCTGCTGGGTCAAGGGGCAGGGGTTCCAGCCGCTGAAATCGCCTACCACGTCCACCTGTGCCACGTCCGGGCACCAGACGGTGAACCGGATGCCGCCCTCCACGATATGGGCGCCGAAGAGCCGGTAGCTGTGATAGTAGACGCCCTGATTGAACAGGTACAGTTTTTCCGGGGTCAGGCTGGGATCTGTGATCGTCATAGTCAGACCGCCTTTCTTCAAGTCGTATGCAAATGTCATTACGAGTATATTTTAACCCCCGCAGGGGCCTGTGTCAAGCAAAGAGAATCGATTCGGGAGATTATTCCTGAAAAACAGAACTGGCCGTCCGGAAAGCGGAGAAAACCTGCGAAAAAAGAAAAACGCCGCGGTGATCCGCGGCGCAACAGGGCAAGGTTCAGTCGATCATCAGCTTCCTGCGTTTCCAGGCGCCGGTGAGATAGTAGAGCCAGCCGATGACAGTGCTGACATAGCCCGCCAGGGCGTTCCCCCAGAAGTAGCCCCAGACGCCCCAGCCGAGGGGGCCTGCCAGGAGCATACACAGCCCGATCCGGACCACGACCCCATCCAGCAGGGCGGTGATCAGGCTCAGGGAGCCGTTGCCGATGCCGTTGATCAGGGCGATCCCGGCGGTCATGGAGGCGAACCCGGAGAACATTACCACCTGGACGACCATGTAGTGTGCCGCCTGGGCCAGGACGTCCGGATCCTGGGTGAACAGCCGGAAGACCGGCACCGGGATCGTCAGGCAGAACACAGTCACCACCAGGAAGAAAATCATGCAGTAGAGATTTCCAAACCAGAAGATCTTTTTGACCCGGTCGTGTTTTCCGGCACCCAGGTTTTGACCGAACATGGAGGCGGAGGCGGTGGAGATGGAGTTGGTGATGATGAACATGACGGACTGGAGCTTGCCGCCGATGCCGAAGGTGGAGGAGAAGACCAGGCCGTAGCTGTTGACGCCGGCGGAGACGTAGAGCATGGAGACGTTGATGGCGGTGGACTGGACCGTCAGCGGCAGTCCCAGCCGGGACAGGGCGGCGAAGGTTTTTCCGTCGGGGAGGAAGCTGCGGAGCTTGAAGTCAAAACCAAAGCTCTCCTTCCGGCGGTAGAGATAGATGATCGAAATGATGAAGGACACCGCCTGGGCCAGGATCGTGGCCAGCGCGGCGCCGGCAGAGGCCATGCCGAGGGGACCCACAAAGATCAGGTCCAGGATCACATTCAACAGGGCGGAGATGGCGATGAAGAGGAAGGGACGGGTGGAATCGCCCATGCCCCGCAGGATGGCGGAAACGGTGTTGTACCCGTAGACAAAGAACATGCCCGCGGCGCAGATCAGCACATAGTCCCGGGCCTGATCCAGCGCCTCCGGGGGCGTGTTGAGCAGCGCAAGCAGGGGATCGCGGAACACGACGCCCAGCGTGGTGATCACCAGGGAGAACCCGGCCATCGTGGTAAAGATCGTTCCGATGGTTCTGCGGACACCGGCGTGATCACCCGCGCCCACCAGCTGGGAGATGAAGATCTGGCCGCCGGAGGTGTATCCAATGGCCAGGCAGCACATGAGCCACATGAGCTGGCCGCCGATGGAAACGGCGCTGAGGCCAACGGAGCCCACAAACTGGCCAACAATGACCATATCCACCAGATTGTAGATGGTCTGCAGGGCGTTGGAGAGCATAAACGGGAAAGAAAAACACAGCAGCTCTTTTCCGACGCTGCCGGCGGTGAGGTCGCGGATCATGGTCTGTTCCATATTGGCTTCGGGCTCCTTTGAAAATCCTTCGAATCGTAAACAATACACAGCAGGTATTGTAGCACAGGATAAAAAAGCCTGCAAGCCAAGGATGTTCCGGGATCCCGGACCATTTTTGTATAAATCGCAGAGAGAAAAAACAACCACCGTGTACGATGCTACGAATCATACACGGTGGTCAGCTCTGGATGGGTTCAATCATACCTTCCTCAACCTTTCTTATTCAATTGTTTTCTTTGGATCAATTTTCGTGTTTTCGGAGTGTCCTCAAATTTGTATTTGTACTGCTTTCCTCCAGGAATCATTTCTCTTTGGGACTGTCCTCAATGAATATCTCTCATGTGTATTCTCATACGATTTGCGGATTCGCCGCTCACATTTTCATGGGACCCGAGCCTCCATCACAATGGTTACTGGACGGATGACCGATCAGTACATTGGACGATTCCTCCTGTTTCTTATGATCTATTTTCACCGGTCTCCCCGGATTATTTCTGAGTTTGATCCATTCTCAGTTATAGATGCAAGATAACACACATCAATCCTTCAAATCTTCCGACCGATTCTCTCGCCGAATCGTCGTGCTCTAATTCTTCATTGGAATCACCTCCCGGTTCCTTGTGTCTACAATATACAATAGTTTCTCGATTTTGTCAATAGTTTTTATGAAAAAAGCTCAAAATTTTTTACCGGGCGATTTGAACGAAATCCTGCAATGCAAGTTGCTTGTGCAGGAAATTCATCTTTGCTACAAGATGTGGACAACTGTGCGCCGGAAAGGGACAAAATATACAAAAACAGGAAGGATCCCGGCGGAAAGCTTGTGAAAATGTAGCGCTTTAAAACGCTTGACAAAGGGGCGCGGTTTCCTTTATAGTATACACAATTCCATAAAACACTTGAAATGTGATGATGAAGACAGTACGCTTCAGGTCAAATCCAAAGCGAGCCGGGGACGGTGCAAGCCCGGTGAGAGTAGCCTGCTGCCGAAAATCACTTCGGAACTGCAGCCCGAACCACAGTAGGCGCTGCCGGCCCTCCGCCGTTATCGGGAGATGCGTATGTTGGTACGCAGTAACGGGTGGTACAGCGAAAGCCGTCTGGCTCTCGTCCGGTTACGGATGGGGGCTTTTTATTTTGCCTTTTACAACCGTCAAGGAGGTTTTCAGTATGAGCAGTCAGGATATGGTGGAGATCCGCTGGCACGGCCGGGGCGGCCAGGGCGCAAAGACCGCGTGCCTGCTTCTGGCGGACGCGGCGTTCTCCTCCGGCAAATATGTGCAGGGTTTTCCGGAATACGGCCCCGAGCGGTCCGGCGCGCCCATCACCGCATACAACCGCATCAGCACCGAGCGCTGCGGGATCCACTCCAACATCTATGAGCCGGATTATGTGGTGGTGGTGGACGAGGGACTGATCTCCTGCGTGGATGTGACCGCGGGTCTGAAGGAGTCCGGCGCCATCATCATCAACTCCAGCCGCTCCCCCGAGGAACTGCGCCCCCTGCTGAAAGGGTACAGGGGCCGGGTCTGCACCATCGACGCCAACCGGATCTCCAGGGAGATCCTGGGTGCCGTTTTCCCCAACACGCCCATGCTGGCGGCCACGGTGAAGGTCAGCCGGGTGGTGGATCCGGAAAAATTCGCCAAAGACATGGAAGAGAGCTTCCACCACAAGTTCGCGTCCAAGCCCCAGGTCATTGAGGGCAATATGCGGGTGCTGAAAACGTCCATGGAGGAGGTACAGGGATGAAACGCGCAAAAGATATTCACGAAAATTCCCCCTGGCAGGATCTGACCCCCGGCGGGGAGATCTACGAACCGGCCACATCCTTGCTGTTCAATACCGGCGACTGGCGGACCCAGACGCCGGTGTTCTTGGAGGATAAATGCAAGCAGTGTCTGCTGTGCGTGCCCTACTGTCCCGACAGCGCCATCCCTGTGAAGGACGGCAAGCGGGGCGAATTCGACCTGATGCACTGTAAGGGCTGCGGGATCTGCATCACCGCATGTCCCTTTGACGCCATTGTATGGAAGGAGGCGGAATAATGGCACATCTTGACCGGCTCTCCGGCAACGAGGCTGTGGCTGTGGCCATGCGCCAGATCGACCCGGACGTGATGGGTGCATTCCCCATCACCCCCTCCACAGAGATCCCCCAGTATTTCGCCCAGTATGTGGCCGACGGCCTGGTTCACACGGAACTGGTGACGGTGGAGTCCGAGCACAGTTCCATGAGCGTATGCATGGGCGCGGCGGCTGCCGGCGGACGGGCCATCAGCGCCACCTCCTCGGCTGGCCTTGCGCTGATGTACGAGCTTCTGTACGTGGCGGCCTCCAGCCGCCTGCCCATTGTTCTGGCGGTGTCCACCCGTGCCCTCAGCGGCCCCATCAACATCAACAACGATCACTCCGACGCCATGGGCGCCCGGGATGCCGGCTGGATCCAGATCTACGCCGAGAACAATCAGGAGGTCTACGACAACTACGTTCAGGCATTCCCCATCGCCGAGACGCCGGAGGTGCGTCTGCCGGTGATGATCTGCCAGGACGGCTTCATCACATCCCACGCGGTGGAGAACATCGAGCTGCTGGAGGACGAAGAGGTCAAGGGCTTCGTGGGCGAGTACAACCCGGAGCACTACCTGCTCAACAGCCGGGAACCTCTGGCGGTGGGTCCCTACGACGTGACACATTATTATATGGAGCACAAGAAGCAGGAGGCCGAGGCCATGAAGAACGCCAAAGCCGCCATCCTGGAGCAGGCCCGGCGCTTTGAGGCGCTGACCGGCCGGAAGTACGGTTTCTTTGAGGAATACCGTATGGAAGATGCGGAGGAGGCCATTGTGGTCATCGGCTCCACCGCCGGCACCGCCAAGGCCACGGTGGACATGCTCCGGGCCGAAGGCCGAAAAGTCGGGCTTGTCAAGGTCCGGGTGTTCCGGCCCTTCCCCGGAGAGGAACTGGCCCGGGCCCTCAAACACTGCAGAGCCGTGGCGGTCATGGACAAGTCCGAGGGCTTTTCCGCCTGTGGCGGTCCGCTGTTTGCCGAGACCCGCAGCGCCCTGTACGATCTGGAGAGCCGGCCAAAACTCATCAATATCGTCTACGGCCTGGGCGGCCGGGACGTGTCCACCAAGGACATCGCCGCCGTTTACGACCGGCTCCATCACCTCGCGCAAACCGGCCAGGTCGGCGAAGTCTACACCCATATGGGCGTCCGGGAGGAGGTATAATCATGGCCTATCAATTCAAAAAAGAACTGGAAAAGCCTGAACGCTTTGTGGGCGGCCACCGGCTGTGCGCCGGATGCGGCGCGGGCATCACCTGCCGGGCGGTCATGCGGGCCCTGGAGCCGGAGGACAAGGCGGTTGTCACCAACGCCACCGGCTGCCTGGAGGTCTCCACCTTCATGTACCCCTATACCTCCTGGACCGAGAGCTACGTCCACACCGCCTTTGAGAACGCCGCGGCCACCTGTTCCGGCGTGGAGGCCTGCTACGAGGCGCTCAAGCGCCGGGGCAAGGTGCAGGACAACTTCAAGTTCATCACCTTCGGCGGCGACGGCGGCACTTATGATATCGGCTTCCAGTCCCTGTCCGGCGCCATGGAGCGGGGACATGACATGGTCTATGTCTGCTACGACAACGAGGCCTATATGAACACCGGCATCCAGCGGTCCTCCTCCACGCCCCGGTTTGCCAATGCCACCACCGCCCCCGTGGGCCGGGAGAAGCAGGGCAAACAGCAGGACAAGAAGGATCTGACCGCCATCATGGTGGCCCACGGCATCCCCTATGCCGCCCAGACCACCTTCATCGGCAACTTCCGGGACCTCCACGAGAAGGCAAAGAAGGCCATCTATACCCACGGGCCCTGCTTCCTCAACGTGCTGTCCCCCTGCCCCAGAGGCTGGCAGTACGAGACGGCGCTGCTGCCCACCATCACCCAGCTGGCGGTGGACACCTGCCTCTGGCCCATGTACGAGGTGGAGGAGGGCGTGTGGCACCTGACCTACGAGCCGAAGAAGAAAAAGCCTATTGAAGACTATATGCGTCTCCAGGGCCGGTTTAAGCACTGCTTCAAGCCCGGCAACGAGTGGATGCTGGAGAGCGCCCAACAGTATGTGGACGAAAAATGGGAACAGCTTCTGGAGAAATGCAGATAATGTGAGATCCGTCCGCCGGAAACGGCGGGCGGTTTTCTTTGCGATTCTCCCGTTGCAATTTCCATCATTTTCCGATATAATTAGTTCCTGTACAACACGGAAACGAGGGGGGGGAGAGATCCATGGGAAAGCGGACCGTATCGGCGATTTTGATTCTGGGCATCCTGCTGACCCTGACGGGTGTGGGCTTTGCCAGCAGCGCCACCACCACCTATAATTCCGCCGCCAAGGACTTCTCCGCCAATACGGAGATCTATGCCGTCACCGCCGACGCGCCGGCCTCCTACCCCTATTACGGCGCCAAGTTCGAACCGAAAAACGGCGTATATTACGGCCGGACCACCAATCCCGACTGGCTCTCGGCGGACACCTACGGCCTGACCAACGGGGCGGCCATGACCGGAGAGACCGCCTTTGCCTATTATTACAGCCTGGGCGACGTTCACGCCTTGGAGGAGTACAGCTATATGTTCTCCTCCCTCAACGGCGGGGATCGGATCTTCCTTCTGAACTTCAACTTTGAGCAGGAGGCCGCCGACTGCAGCCTGATCCTGCAGGGGGTCTATGACGCCCAGCTCCGGGAGACCTTCGCCTATCTTTCCACCATGGACTGTCCCCTGATGCTGCGCATCGCCGGGGAGGTCAACGTCTGGGGCGACATGCCGGAGCCTTGGTTGTTCATCCAGGCGTTCCGGTACGTGGTGGAGACTGCCCGGGTATACTGCCCGGATATGGCGATGGTGTACTCCCCCAACTATTCCAGCGGCTATCAGGTGGATATGGACAGCTTCTACCCCGGAGACGAGTGGGTAGACTGGATCGGCGCGTCCCTGTACTATAACCGATACGCCGGAAATGGGGACACGGAGCGGGACGCCTTCTACGGGGTGGCCGCTTACGGAAATCCTGTGCTCAATATGCAGCAGGTGGTGAACCTGTCCCGGCTCCACGGCAAGCCCATCGTAATCACCGAGGGCGGCTCCTACTGGTATCGGGGCAGGGAAAACCTGACGCTGTTCGCCTCGGAGAACGTGGAGAAGGCGTACGCCTACCTGACGATGGTCTATCCGGAGATCAAATGCATCATCTATTCGGACACCAACTTTGGATTTACCAATCCTCTTTACTATATCTTCAACAATCCCGAGATGACCGCCGCCTATGATTCCGGCGTTGCCTCCAACCGGACCCTCCTCCACAGTCTCAGGGACAGAGCCGGATACTATACCCCTCTGTCGGAGTTCACCGGCGACTGGTCAGGGGATGTGACCCTGACGGCCTACACCTGCTCGGACCGGCACCTGACCGCCGTCTGGTATATCGACGGCCAGCAGATGGAAACGGTCTCCGAGTATCCCTACGCGTTCACGGTGCCCGGTGGGACGGTGGACACCGGCACCCACTATATCGGCGTGTCCTTCAGCAACGGAGAGTCCAAGGTCTACATGATCCAGAACTTCACCCTTCAGCCCCGGGATCTGACGGTGATCGCCGGAGAGGAGGCGTCCTTCCAGGTGCGGGTCCTCGGCGCGGTGGAGAGCTATCTGTGGCAGTATAGCAGCAACGGCGTCGTCTGGCACAATGTGGACCCGGAGGAGTGCCCCTCGGCCAGGACCGACACCCTGACCTTCCCGGCGGAGACCTGGTACAGCGGACAGAGGTACCACTGCGTCGTGGTATTTACCGATGGAGCCATGGCCATCTCCGACCCGGCCGGACTGACTGTCTGCGGCATCTCCGCCCAGCCGGAAGGCGCCGCCGTCCCTGCGGACAGCACCGTGACCCTTTCCTTGGGGCTCCAGGGGGACTGGACGGACTGCCGGTGGCAGTTCAGCGAAGACGACGGGGAGAGCTGGACGGATGTTTCCGGATATTCTACCGCCTCCTCCCCGCGCTTTACCTTCCCGGCGCACACCTATTACGACGGGCTCCTGTACCGGTGTCAGGTGACGTTCCCGGCGGGAATGGAGTTTTCTGAACCGGTGGAGCTGACGGTAAACGGGATCCTGGACGACCCGGCGGACGTATCCGCTCCGGAGGGGGAGGACGTGACCATGCGCGTGTCCGCCTGCGGAAGTCCGACGGGATACCACTGGCAGTACAGCGAGGACGGAGCCCTGTGGCACGCCGTCAACCTCAGCAAGGAACCTTCTGCAGCCACGGACGCCTACACCTTCCCCGCTGAGGGCGGCCGCGCCGGGAACCATTACAGGTGCCTTGTGACCTTTGCCGACGGCACCTCGGTCCTGTCGGAGAGCGGGACGCTCTCCCTGACCCGCTTTGAAGTGCAGCCGCAGGACACAGCCGTCCCCGCCGGAGCCACCGCCGTGTTCGCGGTGAAGATCCGGGGAACGCCCGACGCCTGCCGATGGCAGTACAGCGCGGACGGCATCGTCTGGAGCGACCTATCCGGCGCCTTCCCCAGCGCGTTGACCACCCGGCTGTCCTTCCCCGCCGGCGCGGGACACAGCGGATACTATTACAGATGTGTGGCCGCGTTCCCTGACGGAGAGGAGATCTCCGGCGCCGCCCGGCTGACCGTTTATTGAGTGAGAAAAGACCGCCTCCGGGCGGTCTTTTCCCCTTGACATTTTCCGTTTTTCTGAGATGATATACTTACAGGGCAACGACCTGGGAAAGGAGCTCTTCCGATGAACACAAAAGTTATGCACAATCTGACCTGCGGCCTGTTTATGCTCTCCTCCAAAAGCGGGGACAAGACCGGCGGCTGCATCATCAACACCGTCATGCAGGTGACATCCAAGCCCCTGCGCATCACCATCACCGTCAATAAGGCCAACAACACCCACGACCTCATCGCCGAGTCCGGCGTGTTTGCCGTCAGCCTTCTGTCGGAGGAGGCCCCCTTCGGCCTGTTCCAGCACTTCGGGTTCCAGTCCAGCCGGGATGTGGACAAGTTTGCCGGTCTCAGTGTGGGCACGGACTGCAACGGCGTTCCCTACCTGACCTGGGCCTCTTGCGGCTATCTCAGCTGCAAGGTGGTGTCCTCCATGGACCTCGGCACCCACACCCAGTTCCTGGCGGATGTGGTGGACGGGGACGTGCTGCCCGGCGCCGCTCCGGTGAGCTACGCCTACTATCAGGCCAACATCAAGCCCAAGCCGGAGCCCAAGCCGGAAGCCAAGGGCTGGCGCTGCACTATCTGCGGCTATATCTATGAAGGCGAGGAACTGCCGGAGGATTTCGTCTGTCCCCTGTGCAAGCACGGGCCGGAGGCCTTCGAGAAGATCCAGTGATAAAATCGCGGGCGGCAGGAATACCCTGCCGTCCGTTTCCCCGTTTGCAATTTCCCTGAAGCTGTGATACACTGTTGGCTGTGAATGGAGGGATTCTCATGAAGAAGATGCTTCTGTTTGTGAACCCGGCGGCCGGCCGGGAGGAAATGCAGCATGCGCTGATGGATGTGATCTCCCGGTTTACCACGGCGGGCTATGACGTGACCTGTCATCCCACCCAGAAGCCCCGGGATATCTCGGAGGTGCTGGCGGACAGGGGGGCGGACTATGACATGATTGTCACCTGCGGCGGCGACGGCACGCTCAACGAGACCGTCACCGGCATGATGCACCTGAACAAAAAACCGAAGCCCGTTCTGGGATATATTCCGGCAGGCACGGTCAACGATTTTGCCACCAGCCTCCACATCCCCAAGACGATCCCCGAGGCGGTCACCAACATCATTGAGGGCGTACCCTTCCCGGTGGACATGGGCGGCTTCAACGACCAGTATTTCACCTATGTGGCGGCCTTCGGCGCGTTTACCAAGGTCAGCTACGCCACCCCCCACGCCAGCAAGCAGGCTCTCGGCCGGGCGGCATATCTGCTGGAGGGAGTCCGGTCCCTGGGGGATATCCATCCGATCCATGTGACCGTCAAAACCGAGGATACTGTGATCGAAGACGACGTGATCCTTGGCATGGTGACTAACGCCACCTCCGTGGGCGGCTTCAAGACCCTGGACGATGACATCGTGAAGATGGACGACGGACGCAACGAGTTGGTTCTGGTCCGTGCGCCCAAGGATCTGGTGGGATTCAACAATCTGATGGGGGCGCTGCTGCTGAGGGACTTCTCGCCGGAGTATTTCCACATTCTCCAGTCCGCCTTTGTGACGCTGGAGTTCGACGAGCCGGTGGCGTGGACGCTGGATGGGGAATACGGCGGAGAGACCACCAAAGCCGACATCATCAACATCAACAAGCCGGTGCGCATTATGGTGCCGGGGCAGGAATGACGTAAAGAGCGGGAGCCGATGCTCCCGCTCTTTTCATCCGTCATTGAGTTTGGCAACGCTCTGATGGAGCCGTTCCATCCGCCGGTCCAGCTCCGCGCTGACCTCGGCGCAGTTGAGCAGTTCCTGATCGATGGCCTCTGACAGCACCAGATCCTTCTTATACCGAATCTTGTGCTCCAGACTGGCCCACCAGTCCATGGAGATGGTCCGGAACTGGACCTCCACCTTCATCATCCGCTTGGAGTCGTGGAGGAAGATCGGCGTCTCCACCACCAGATGCAGGCTCCGGTAGCCGTTGGGCTTGGGATGCTCAAAGTAGTCCTTCCGCTCCAGCAGGTGGATGTCGTCCTGCCGTAGGAACATCTCCGCCAGTTTGTAGATGTCCGAGGGGAAGGCACAGATCACGCGGACGCCTGCAATGTCGTGGATGTTCTTTTCGATACTCTCCACCGTCAGGGGGAATCCCCGGCGGGTCATCTTGTCGATGATGCTCTCCGGCGCCTTGAGGCGGGTCTTGACCGACTCAATAGGGTTTCGGTCGTAGCGCAGGGACAGCTCCTCATTGAGGACGTTGAATTTCGTTTCCACCGCCATCATGGCGCAGCGGTAATAGGCCATCATCTCCTGATACAGCGCCGCGTATTTCAGGACCCATTCCTGCAGCTCCCCCTGGGAGAGCTGGGTGATCAAGGCCTGCTCCATGCGGGACATGCCGCCCAGACGCACCAGATACTGCCTGTTCTCTTCCGGCATAGGATCGCCTCCAATTACGGATTCTGATGGTATCATATCACAGGGGAAAGCAATTGTCAATTTTATATGAAAATCGATTATACACAGTCGATGAAATTATGCAATATGACAAACTCGGATCGTCTGTGACAGGCACCGCGGCGCTTGCTTTTTCAATGAAAAAATGATAAAATATCCTACTATAATGCGGGAGTATGCCTGCGGGCGGAACCCCGAAAAGACTACTGGGCGGAGGTCGTTTTATGACGGCGAATACAGAGATCATCACACAGCAGCAGCTGGAGGTCCAGCGGGAATACGCGGAGAAGGTCCGGGCCTGGTGGCAGGACCGGGGACAGACGCCTGCGGCCTGGATCGACACCTACGGCTGCCAGCAGAACGAGGCGGACAGCGAACGGATGCTGGGCATGCTCCGGGAGATGGGATATACCCGGCAGACGGAGGCCGAGGGCGCCGATGTGGTGATCATCAACACCTGCTCCGTCCGGGAACACGCCGAGCAGCGGGTCTTCGGCAACGTGGGTGCCCTGACCCACACCAAGCGCCGCCATCCGGGGCAGAAGATCTTCCTGACCGGATGCATGGCGGGCGAGGGGCATGTGGTGGAGCGGCTGAAGAAGAGCTACCATCATGTGGACGGCGTCTTTACCTCTCACGCCCAGTGGCGGCTGCCGGAGATCCTGTACAGGGCCCTGACGGAGGGAAAGCGGCAGTATGTGACCCCGGAAACCGGAAACATCGTGGAGGGACTGCCGGTGCAGCGGCTGGGGGACCTGAAGGGCTGGGTCAGCATCATGTACGGCTGCAACAACTTCTGCACCTACTGCATCGTGCCCCACGTCCGGGGCAGGGAGCGGAGCCGCATGCCGGAGGACATCAAAAGAGAAGTGGAGCAGATGGTGGCCGACGGCTACAAGGACATCACCCTCCTGGGACAGAACGTCAACTCCTATGGAAAGGATCTCCATCTGGAGGTGGACTTTGCCGATCTGCTGAAGATGCTCTCGGAGATCCCCGGGGACTTTGTGCTGCGCTTTATGACCAGCCACCCCAAGGACGCCTCCAAAAAGCTCTTCGACACCATGGCGTCCTCGCCCAAAATCGCAAAACACATCCATCTGCCCTTCCAGGCGGGAAGCGACCGGGTCCTGAAGGCCATGAATCGGGGCTATACCGCGGAAAAATACCTCAGCCTTATCGACTACGCCCGGTCCGTCATGCCGGAGATTGTCCTGACCTCCGATGTGATCGTCGGCTTCCCCGGGGAGACGGAGGCGGAGTTTGAAGAGACTCTGAAGCTGGTGGAACGGGTGGGCTACGACGCGCTCTTCACGTTCATCTATTCCCCCCGGAAGGGGACGCCGGCGGCGGAGCTGCCCGACCCCTATTCCCGGGCGGAGAAGCAGAAGTGGTTCGACCGGCTTCTGGAGGCCCAGAACCGCATTTCCCAGGAGAAGCACAACGCCTATGTTGGCCGGACCTTCCGGGTGCTGGTGGACGGGACCGACGGGGAGTATCTCACCGCCCGCACCGACGGAGGACGTCTGGTGCGGCTGAAGGGTCCGGCGGAATGGATCGGATCGTTCCGGAACGTCACCATCACCGGCAACACCACATGGAGCCTGCTGGGAGAGGAAAAGGAGGACTGACCATGGCGGAAATCACCCCCATGATGAAGCAATATCTGGAAATCAAGGAACAGAACCAGGATTGCATCCTGTTCTTCCGGCTGGGAGATTTTTACGAGATGTTTCTGGAGGACGCCAAGCTGGCCTCCAAAGAGCTGGATCTGACCCTGACCACCCGGGACCGGAACAAGTCCGCGGAGGATCAGGTGCCCATGTGCGGCGTGCCCTATCACAGCTGTGAGGGATATATCGCTAGACTGGTTTCCAAGGGATACAATGTGGCCATCTGCGAGCAGATGGAGGACCCGGCGCTGGCCAAGGGCCTGGTGAAACGGGAGATCACCCGGATCATCACCCCCGGCACCGTCACGGAGAGCTCCATGCTGGAGGAGGGCCGGAACAACTATATCGCCTGCGTTGCCGCAGCGGAGGACGGCTGGGCTGTGGCGTTCTGCGATATCTCCACCGGCGCCTTTTACGCCACGGACGGAAAGGGCGAGCCGGGCCTGCAGAAGATCATCAACGAGCTGGGACGCTTTTCCCCGGCGGAGGCGCTGCTGGAGCCGGAGGCCGCGAAGCGGAAAGAGCTGACGGCGGCGCTGAAGGAGCGGATCGGCTGCGCCGTGCAGACCGGCGGCAGCGCCCTGTTCTCCCGGGAGGAGGACGAGGCCATGGTGCTGCAGCAGTTCGGCGGGACGGACCTGGGAGAACTGGGCCTGGGCGAGAGTGCCGCGGCGGTTCTGGCCTGCGGAGGACTGATCCTGCATTTGCGGGAGATCGAGAAGTCAGAGCTGTGCCATATCAACAAGCTCAGCTATTACGTCTCCGGGGAGTTCATGGAGTTGGATCTTTCCGCCCGGCGGAACCTGGAGCTGACGGAGACCATGCGGAATCAGGAGAAGCGGGGCAGCCTGCTGTGGGTCCTGGACAAGACCAGGACCGCTATGGGCGGCCGGATGCTCCGAAGCTGGCTGGAAAAGCCGCTGCTTTCCCCGGCGAAGATCCAGCGGCGCAGCGGCGCGGTGCAGGAGCTGGTGGATCACTCCATGGAGCGCCAGGAGCTGCAGCTGACGATGCGGGAGATCTCGGATATGGAGCGGAGCATGGGTCGGATCGTGGCCGGCACCGCCAACGCCCGGGACCTTCTCAGCATGGCGGGGGCCATGGCGTACCTGCCGGCGCTCAAGGCGCAGCTGCAGGAGCTGAAATCCCCCATGCTCGCGGAACTGGAGCGGGACCTGGACCCGCTGGAGGATCTGTGCGGAGAGCTTTCCCGGGCCATCGTGGACGATCCCCCCTTCACCGTTCGGGAGGGCGGCATGATCCGGGAGGGCTACGATGCCGAGATCGACCGGCTCCGGGACATCATGTCCGGGGGCAAAGGGACCCTTGCCTCTATCGAGGCCGCCGAGCGGGAAAGGACCGGGATCCCCAAGCTGAAGGTGGGATACAACCGGGTCTTCGGCTACTATATCGAAGTTTCCAAATCCTATCAGGGCCAGGTGCCCGAGGAATACATCCGCAAGCAGACCCTGGCCAACTGCGAGCGCTACATCACCCAGGAACTCAAGGAGCTGGAGGCCACCATCCTTGGAGCCAAGGACCGGATCACCGCGCTGGAATACGAGGTGTTCACCCGGCTCCGGGGCTACGTGGCCGAGCATGCGCCCCGGGTGCAGAGCACCTGCGGCGCCGTGGCCGCGGCGGACGTGCTGTGCGCCCTGGCCGAGACGGCGGAGAGCTACGGATATACCCGGCCGGAGGTGGATCTGTCCGACGAGATCCACATCGTGGATGGCCGGCATCCGGTGGTGGAACGGATGCTGAAGGACTCCCTTTTCGTGCCGAACGACACCCACATCGGGGTGAAGGACAGCCGGGTGGCCATCATCACTGGCCCCAATATGGCGGGAAAATCCACCTATATGCGGCAGGTGGCGCTGATGGTGCTCATGGCACAGATCGGTTCCTTTGTGCCGGCGCGCTCCGCCCGGATCGGCATCTGCGACCGGGTGTTCACCCGGATCGGGGCCTCGGACGACCTGGCCGCGGGACAGTCCACCTTCATGGTGGAGATGAGCGAGGTGTCGGAGATCCTGCGCCACGCCACCTCCCGGAGCCTGCTGATCCTGGACGAGATCGGGCGCGGCACCTCCACCTTTGACGGCATGGCCATCGCCCGGGCGGTGCTGGAGCACTGCGCCAATCCCCGGAAGATGGGCGCCAAGGTGCTCTTTGCCACCCACTATCATGAACTGACGGCCATGGAGGGAGAGATCCAGGGACTGAAGAACTACAATATCGCTGTGAAAAAGCGGGGCGAGGACGTGATCTTCCTGCGGAAGATCGTGCCGGGGGCAGGAGACGGCAGCTTCGGCATCGAGGTGGCGAGGCTGGCTGGGATTCCGGACAAGGTGGTGACCCGGGCCAGACAGATCCTCCGGGAGCTGGAGTCCGGCGCTTCGCCGATGACCCCTGCGGTGAAGACGGTCCCTGCCGAGGAGCAGGTGAGTCTGCTGGACGTGGGCGGCGGACAGATCGCCGAAAAACTCCGGGGGATCACCATCGAGACGCTGACGCCCATAGAGGCCCTGAATATTCTCTTTGAACTGAAGAAAATGGCGGAGGATATGGGATGAAACGGCCCTTTCCCGTGGCGCTCCGGCTCTGGGAGAAGATCGCCGGACTGGTGTGGCTGGCCGCCTATGTCTTCCTGATGGGCAGCGCGGTTTCCCTCCTTCTCAGGTCGCTGGGCCTGCCCGGCGACAGCCTGACCCGGAACAAGGTGTTCTATATCGCCGGATTTCTGATCACCGTGGCCCTCCTGTGGCGGTTCCTGCGGGATTCTCTCGCCGCGGCGGCCCGGGAGCCGGGACGGCTGATTCGCGGCGCGGTGTTTGGCTGGTGCCTGTACGCGGTGGCCCAGGTGGGCGCAGGGGTCGTCTTTGAACGGTTCGCTCCGGAACTGGCATCCCCCAACGATCAGGTGATCGCATCCCTGACTGTGGAGAATTTCCCAATGATGCTGGCAGCGACGGTGCTGCTGACGCCACTGACCGAGGAAACGCTTCTGCGGGGCGTGCTGTTCGGGTCTCTGCGGGAGAAGAGCCGCCCGGCGGCGTATGCCATCACGGCGCTGGTGTTTGCCGGGATGCATCTTGTGCCGTACCTCCCGGAGATGGACGCTGGGACGGCCGTGCTGAACGGGCTGCTGTATGTCCTGCCGAGTATGGCCCTCTGCGCGTCCTATGAGCTGGGCGGGACAATCTGGACGCCGGTGCTGGTGCACGCGGTGATCAACGGGATCGGGATGCTGGCGCTGAGAGGCTGAGCGATCGTTTTTGGAGGACAAATTGGAGCTTTTTGAGGTGTGATAAATGGATATTGCATATGTATCTGGACAAGAAAAGTTCAATTATAGGGTCTGCGCTGTAATGATCTCAAACAATAGAATTCTGGCAATGCAGGACGAACGCTCTCCCTACTTCTATTTACCCGGAGGCAGAGTCCAGATGGGAGAAACTGCGGAACATGCCGTTGTCAGAGAAGTGGAAGAAGAACTGAATATCACGCCCCAAATCATTCGTCCTCTATGGCTGAATCAGAGCTTTTTCAAGGAAGATGTCGATAATCTGAACTATCATGAAATCTGTATCTACTATTTGATGAACATATCCGAAACAGGGCTGTTGGAAAAGGGTGAAAGATTTACACTCCATGAGAGACAGCATAAACACGACTTTGAATGGCTTGCATTTGAACGCTTACGGGATGAGTACTTCTATCCGATCTTTCTAAAAACAAGTATTTTCAATCTGCCAGAGCAGTTCACAATCAGAACCGAATACGAATAGCCATACAAATCGGAGTTTGTGGAGTTCTTTCAGGGAAGTCTTCGGCGGCGCCAGTTGGCGTCCAAGAAAATCAAAACCCCTACAAACTCCAATTAACCACATCAGAACCCAAAGAATCAAGGTGATAATCATGGGAAAAATACATAAGCTCTCGCCGAATCTGGCGGACATGATCGCCGCCGGCGAGGTGGTGGAACGCCCGGCCTCTGTCATCAAGGAACTGGTGGAAAACGCCATCGACGCAGGCGCCACCCAGATCATCGTGGAAATCAAGAACGGCGGCATTACCTTCATGCGGGTCACGGATAACGGCTCGGGCATGAGCCCTGAGGACGCGCCCACGGCCTTCCTGCGTCACGCCACATCCAAGATCTCCCGGGCGGAAGACCTCAATGAGATCGTGACCATGGGCTTCCGGGGCGAAGCGCTGGCGGCCATCAGTGCCGTCAGCAGGATCGATCTGCTGACCAAGACCGCTGATGCCGAAGCGGGGACCTCCGTACGGGTGGAGGCGGGGAACGTGCTGGACGTGTCCCCGGCAGGTTGCCCGGACGGAACCACCATCATTGTGCGGGATCTGTTCTACAATACCCCCGCCCGCATGAAATTCCTCAAGCGGGACAGCGTGGAGGGCAGCTATATCGCCGGGGCGGTCCAGCGACAGGCCCTTTCCCATCCGGAGATCGCCTTCCGCTTCATCCGGGACGGCAAGCCGGAGCTGTCCACCCCCGGGGACGGGAAGCTCCTGTCGGCCATCTACGCGGCCATGGGCCGTCAGGCGGCGAAGGAGATGGTGGAGGTCCGGGGCAGCTCCGACGGCGTGACAGTTCAAGGCTTCGTGGGGAAACCCACGGCCAACCGGGGCAGCCGCAGCTATCAGCACTTCTTTGTCAACGGACGGTACGTCAGATCCAAGATGATGGCGGCGGCCCTGGAGGAAGCCTATAAAAACCAGATGATGGTGGGCCGGTTCCCCATCTGCGTGCTGCATATTACGGTGGCGCCTACAGCGGTGGACGTGAACGTCCACCCTGCCAAAACTGAGGTGAAGTTCCTCCGGGAGGGGGACGTGTTCGACGCCATCCACTATATTGTTCTGGGCGCCCTGAGCCGCACCCCGGACCGTCCGGAGATGACGATTCCGAAGCAGACGGCAAAGCCCCAGAACAGCTTTTATCAGACCATGACCGCGGAGCAGTACCGGGCCAAACAGGAGCCGGAGCGATCCACCCTGAACCGGACCGATCAGAAATCCGCGCGGGAGTTCCTGGGGATCCTGCAGCAGCGGGCCGAACGGGCGCCCGCCGCATCCCTGCGGGATAGCGCCCGTCTTGCGCCGACCCCTGCGGGCAGCGCCCCGATCCCCCCGGCGTCTCCCATGCTGGAGACCGCAGCCCCGCGTCAGGAGCCTGCAGAAGCGGCTCCTATGCCGGAGATCCTCTCTGCGCCGGAGCAGACCGCCATGGACTTGCCGCCTGTTCCCGTGCCGGCAGTGCCGGAAACGCCCAAAGAGGAGATCGTGGAGACCAAAGCGGAATCGGTCCCCTACCGGATCATCGGCCAGACCATGGACACATATATTATTGTGGAGCAAGGGGACGAGCTGCTGCTGTTCGACAAACACGCGGCCCACGAGCGGATCTTGTTTGAAAAGTTCCGGGCCCAGGATCATGAAATCATGTCCCAGATGCTCCTGGCGCCTGTCCAGACCAGCCTGGGCCGGGAGGAGAGCGCGGTGCTGCTGGAGCAGGCAGGACTGCTTTCCCGTCTCGGCTTTACGGTGGAGGATTTCGGCGGGGACACGCTGCTGGTGCGGGCCATCCCTGCGGACATCGACGAGAAGGACGCGGAGGCGACGCTGTCCCAGCTGGCCTCCGATCTCATAAACGGAAAAAAGCTGGATCCGGATACAGTATTCGACGAGATGCTCCACACGGTGGCCTGCAAGGCCGCCATCAAGGGCGGGAGAAAGACCGATCCCCGGGAGCTTGCGGCGCTGGTGGCGGAGCTGATGCGCCGGGACGACATCAAATACTGCCCCCACGGAAGGCCCGTGTGCATTACCATCACCCGGGGCCATCTGGAACGGCAGTTCAAACGAGCATAAATAAGGAGGGCGCAAGATGATTCTGGAAATCCTGAAAGCCATCATTTACGGGATCGTGGAGGGTATCACCGAATGGCTGCCCATCAGCTCCACGGGCCATCTGATCCTGCTGGAGCAGATCCTGCCGCTCAACGCCACGGAGGCGTTCATGGAAATGTTCGACGTGGTGATCCAGCTGGGGGCGATCCTGGCGGTGATCGTGCTGTTCTTCCACAAGCTCAATCCCTTCTCGCCCCGGAAGGACGAGGCGCAGAAAAAACGCACCTGGACCCTCTGGTTCAAGGTGGTCGTGGCTGTGATCCCCTCTGCGGTGCTGGGATTCCTGCTGGACGACTGGATGGACGAGCACCTCTACAACCATATTGTGGTGGCCATTATGCTGATCCTCTACGGCGCGGCCTTCATCCTGGTGGAAAAGCGCAACGAGGGCGTGAAGCCGAAGATCCGGACGGTGGATCAGATCGACTACAGAACGGCGCTGATGATCGGCGGGTTCCAGGTGCTGGCGCTGATCCCCGGCACCTCCCGGTCCGGGGCAACGATCCTGGGCGCGATCCTGCTGGGACTGAGCCGGACGGCGGGTGCGGAGTTCTCCTTCTTCTTGGCCATCCCCACCATGCTGGGGGCGAGCCTTCTCAAGGCGGTGAAGTTCATCGCCGAAGGCAATGCCATGTCCGGCGGCGAGGTGGTCAGCCTGATCCTGGCGAGCCTGGTGGCCTTCGTGGTGTCCCTGCTTGCCATCCGCGGCCTGATGAACTATGTGAAAAAACACAGCTTTTCCCTGTTCGGCGTCTACCGCATCGTGCTGGGAGCGCTGGTGCTGCTGATCTTCCTGATCACCCGCTGATATGGATCGGATCGTTGTGATCGTGGGGCCCACCGCCTCCGGAAAGACGGCGCTGTCCGTTGCCCTGGCAAAAAAGCTCCGGGGCGAGGTAATCTCCGCGGACTCCATGCAGATCTACCGGGGCATGGATGTGGGCACCGCCAAGGTGACCACCGGGGAGATGGACGGGATCCGGCATCACATGATCGATGTGGCGGACCCGGCCGAGGCCTTCTCTGCCGCCCGGTTTGTGGAGATGGCAGACCCGATCCTCCGGGATATTCTCTCCCGGAGGAAGACTGCCGTCATTGCCGGGGGCACCGGCCTTTACGTGGATGCGCTGATCCAGGGCCGGGCCTTCGCGCCCTGTCCCGCCACGGGAAAACGGGAAGCGCTGGAGGCAGAGGCGGACCGGCTGGGGATGGAGCATATGCTCGATCGGCTCCGGCAGGTGGACCCGGACAGTGCGGACCGGCTGCACCTGAGCGACCGGAAACGGATCCTCCGGGCCTTGGAGGTCTATGAGGAGACCGGCAGGACCATTACTGCCCACAATCTCGAGACGCAGAAGGTGCCGTCCAGGTATGATCCGGTCTGGCTGGGACTGAGCTTTGCCGACCGGGCGGCGCTGTACCGCCGTATCGACCGGCGGGTGGACCGGATGCTGGAACAGGGCCTTCTGGAGGAGATCCGGAGCCTGTTGGACCGGGGCGTTCCCCGGACAGCCACCGCTCTGCAGGCCATCGGATACAAGGAGTTCCTACCTGTGCTGGAGGGGAAGCGGACACCTGAAGAGGCCGCCGAGGAGGTCAAGCGCGGATCCCGCCGCTACGCCAAGCGTCAGCTGACCTGGTTCCGGCGGAACGAAAAGATTCACTGGATTCTCCAAGGCGATCCGCCGGACCCGGAAGCGGTGGCGGCGGAGGCCCTGCGGCAAATTCCCTTTTTCGACGGGGAGACATGATACAATGGGCGCATACCTGATCCGAAGAGGGGATACGCCATGGGAAAACAGAAGACGATCCTGGGATGGATGCTGGGCGCGCTGATCGTGCTGAGCGCCGCGCAGCTGCTGTCCCTGACGGAGTTCCGCCGGCCGGAAACGGTCAGCGGGACGCTTTATACGGGGAGAAGCGCCTGGGTCCGCGGAGTATTCATCCGCCGGGAACTCCCGCTGCAGGCAGATCCCAAGGCGGACTGGAGTCCGGTTATGAAGGACGGAACGCTGGTCGGAAAGGGCCAGGCGCTGCTTCGGTCCGGGGATCCCGATCTCCGGACAACGCGGCAGGCCCGGCTGCAGCGGGACGGACGGAGCGCCGCAGGACTGACCCTGACGGCTCGCCGCGCATCCATTGACGAGGTGGCTGCCCGATACGGCGGCACGGAGGGCGAAGACCGGATCGAGGCGGCGGAAAAACTCACCGCCCTCCTGCTGGGGGAATCCGGAAATGCGGATTTCCCGATGTCCGAAGAAGCGGCAGAGGGGGAAACGGTTCTGACCGCCCCGGAGGCTGGGGTTTTTACGACGTCGGCAGACGGGCTGGAGATGGTCCTGACGCCGGAAAATCCGTGGGTCTGCTGGTCCTTGCCAACCGGGACGCCCCAGGACATTCCCGGGAAGCTGATCCTGGGACAAACCTGGTATTTCCGGACGGAGCTGCCGTTCCCGGTGGAGACGGGGCAGACTCTGACCGGGCTGCTTCCCTGGTACGACGGCCTGTTGCCGCTGTCGGTGGAAGAGATCCGGGATGGCGCGGCGCTGCTCTCCTGCGGGGAGATGCCGGCGGAGGCAGCGGGTATTCGGGAAACGGAAATGAAAATTTTGGAAAATTGCAAAACAGGACTGGAAATTCCCGCCGCCGCGGTATATACTGTGGGAGGTAAAACCGGCGTGTGGCGGCAGGAGGGCGAAGCGGCGCAGTTTGTGCCGGTTTCGGTCAGATGCCGGCTGGGATCGACGGTCGTAGTGGAATTGGATCCTCTGGAGGGACCGCTGTGGCCGGAGGATCAGATCCTTCTGGACGGACAATAGGAGATGGCGCAATGAATGTGATCGCGGAAAATGTGGCCCGGATCCGGGAGGAAATGGCCCGGGCAGAGGCCCAGGCAGGCCGTCCGGAGGGTTCGGTGCAGCTGCTGGCCGCCACGAAGATGAACGGGGCTGAGCAGGTGCGGGCGGCCATCGCCGCGGGCGTGGATGCCTGCGGGGAAAACCGGGTTCAGGAACTGGTGGAGAAGAACGAGCAGAGCGCCTATACCGGCGCGCCCCTCCACTTCATCGGACATCTTCAGAAAAACAAGGCGAAGTTTCTGGTTGGCGTGGCCGACCTGATCCAGTCGGTGGATTCGCCGGAGCTGATGGCGGTGATCAACCGTCTGGCGGAAAAAAAGGGCGTTGTCCAGGATATCCTGATCGAGGTGAATATCGGCGGAGAGACCGCGAAGAGCGGCATTCTGCCGGAACAGGCGGACGAAATGTCGGCCAAAATGGAAGAATATCCCAATTTGTGCCTTCGCGGGTTTATGACCATCCCGCCTATCGCGGTGGAAAACGGAGGAAATTTGAGATATTTTGCGAAAATGTATCAGCTTTATGTTGACATAAAGCGAAAAAAATACGATAATACTAACATAGAATACCTATCGATGGGTATGAGCGACGACTTTGCCGACGCCATCAAAGAGGGAACCACGATGATCCGTGTAGGGACTCGAATTTTTGGCGCGAGACAATACGTAAAAAAATGATTTGGAGGACACTGTCATGAGCATTATGGACGAACTGAAAAAACTGACCCGGCCCTACGACGATGACGACACGCTGATTGACGACGGCAGCGATCTGGACGTGGATGTGGATGTGGAGCCTTCTTACACCCGCCCCGTGACCCCCGTACAGCCTGCCCAGGAGCCTGTGATCAATCCGATGGGCGCTGCCCCGGTGAATACCGGAATGGGCGGCTATTCCGTCAATGAGATCCCCACCCCCATTACCATGGGCGGCGTGGCAGACAGCTCCAAATATCGTGTGGTTCTGGTCAAGCCGGAGGAGTTCGACGCGGCGACTGCAATCGCCAAGCACATCTGCCAGGGTGACACAGTGATCCTCAACTGCGAGGAAACCAACGATCAGGTGGCCCGCCGGGTGATCGACTTCCTCAGCGGCTGCGCCTTCGCGCTGGACGGCTCCATCAAGAAGGCCTCCAGCAATGTCATCATCATTGCCCCCAGAGATGTGGGCGTGGATGACGCCAAAGACGGAGATCAGCTGGGCGAATAAACACAAATAAAGTCGCAAGGGCTGGTTGAAAGACCGAGCCCTTGCGTTCTTTCGGAATACAGAAAGGAGAAATGTCATGTTTACCCCTCAGGAAATTCAGGAACGCAGTGACAGCCTGGAGAAGGCCGTGTTCGGCGGTTACAGCGTCAGTTCCGTGGAGGAGCTGCTGACGCCCCTGGCAGAGGACTATGCCACCCTGTATAAAGAAAACGCAGTGCTCAAAAGCCGCCTGAAGTCTCTGGCGGAAAAAATAGAGGAATACCGCAATCAGGAAGAGGGCATTTCCAGCGCGCTCCTGGCGGCGCAGAAGACCGCCGACGAGATCGTCGCGGAGGCCCAGCGCAAGAGCACCAGAATGCTCAACGAGTCGGAGCAGAAGCTTCGGACCCGGAATCAGGAGCTGATGCTGGAGGTCAACGCGGAACAGGAGCGGGTGACGCTGGCCAAGCAGGCCGCCGCAAAGTTCATCGTGGAGCTGCAGGACCGGGTCCAGGCCCAGCTTGTGACGCTGGAGAAGCTCAAACAGATGGACCTGACGGTCAAATCCGGCGACACGCAGGAGGAGCCTTCCCGGGTCACCACCGGTTCGGTCAATCCGCTGCTGCGGCGGGCGGTGGCCAAGCCCCAGCCTGCCCCGGAGGAGAAGCCTGAGGATACTGCCCGGGAGATCGAGGAGAACATCAGCCGCATTCTGGCGGAGTCCGGAGATCAGAGCGAAATCGACAATACCAAAGTGATGAAGCCCGTAAAGTAAACGGTGCAATACATATCTGCCCAAGGGGCGGAAGAAGGGAATAAGCAATCAATGGCAAAGGACTACAACAAGACGATTCATCTTCCGGTTACGGATTTCCCCATGCGGGCGGGCCTTCCCAAGCGGGAGCCTGAGCTGCTCAACGGGAAATACGAGCAGGAGACCTACAAGAAGATCATGATCCGCAACGATGGGAAGCCTACCTTCGTGCTCCACGACGGGCCTCCTTACGCCAACGGCGACGTCCACATCGGACACGCCCTGAACAAGATCCTCAAGGATATCATCGTTCGCTACAAGAACATGACCGGCTACAAGGCGCCCTATGTGCCCGGCTGGGACACCCACGGCCTGCCCATCGAGTCCGCGATCCTCAAGAACAAGAAGATCAAGCGGGATGAGCTCACCGACGGGGAATTCCGGGACAAGTGCCGGGAGTACGCTCTGTCCTATGTGGACAGCCAACGGACCCAGTTCCAGCGGCTGGGCGTCATCGGCGACTGGGAGAACCCCTATCTGACCCTGAAGCCCGACTTTGAGGCCCAGCAGATCCGGGTCTTTGGCAAGATGGCCGAAAAGGGCTATATCTACAAGGGCCTGAAGCCCGTGTACTGGTGCTACTCCGACGAAACGGCCCTGGCTGAGGCGGAGATCGAGTATCAGGACGACCCTGCCGTCACCATCTTCGTCAAGTTTAAGGTCAAGGACGACAAGGGAAAGCTCGCCTCCCTGACGGACCTCAGCAAGACCTATTTTGTGATCTGGACCACCACGGCCTGGACCCTGCCCGGCAACCGGGCCATCTGCGTCAACCCCGACTTTGAGTATGTGCTGCTTCGAGCGGACAACGGCGAGGTCTATATTGTGGCCAAGGAACTGGCGGAGGCCGTTGCAAAGGCCGCAAAGATCGAACACTACGAGATCATTGCCACCCTGATGGGCAGCGATTTTGAACTGATGACGGCCCAGCACCCCTTCCTGGATCGGGAATCGGTGGTGCTCTGCGGCGACCATGTGACGCTGGAGGCCGGCTCCGGCTGCGTCCACACGGCCCCCGGCTTCGGTGCGGATGACTTCAACATCTGCCAGAAGTACGACAAGGCGGGCCTGACCCATATCGGCACCGACGTGCCCGTCAACGCCAAGGGTGTCATGACCGACGAGATGTTCAACGGCATCCACGTCTCCAAGGCCAACGACTATGTGATCCCTGTGCTGGAGGAGAAGGGCCTGCTGCTGGCCCGGGAGGACATCGTTCACTCCTATCCCCACTGCTGGCGCTGCAAGAAGCCCATCATCTACCGGGCCACCGAGCAGTGGTTCTGCTCCGTTGACGCCATCAAGCAGGCTGCGGTTGACGCCTGCGACAACATCCAGTGGCATCCCGCCTGGGGCAAGGAGCGCATGACTTCCATGATCACCGAGCGCTCCGACTGGTGCATCTCCCGGCAGCGGAAGTGGGGCGTGCCCATTCCGATCTTCTACTGCGACAAGTGCGGCAAGGATATCGTCACTCCGGAGACCATCGACCATGTGGCGAACCTGTTCCGGGATCACGGCTCCAACATCTGGTTTGAAAAGACTGCCGACGAGCTGGTGCCCGCCGGATTCAAATGCCCGGCCTGCGGCCATGACCACTTCTCCAAGGAGACGGACATCATGGACGTGTGGTTCGACTCCGGCTCCACTCACGCGGCTGTGGTGGACCAGCGCCCGGAGCTGACCTTCCCGGCGGACGTGTATCTGGAGGGCGGCGATCAGTATCGCGGATGGTTCCAGTCCTCCATGTTGACCTCCATTGCCATGAAGGGCGTCGCCCCCTACAAGCAGATCATCACCCACGGCTGGACCGTGGACGGTGAAGGCAAGGCCATGCACAAGTCCCTGGGCAACGCGGTGGCCCCCGATGAGGTCATCAAGGACTACGGCGCGGATATGCTCCGGCTGTGGGTCGCCTCCGCGGACTACACCCAGGATATGCGCATCTCCAAGGAGATCCTGAAACAGCTCTCCCAGGCCTATCTGAAGATCCGCAACACGGCCCGGTATATGCTGGGCAACCTGAACGGTTTCGATCCGGACCGTCCGGCGGCCTATGAAGTTTTGGAGCCTCTGGACCGGTGGGCCCTCGGCCAGTACAACGAGCTGGTGAAGACAGTCCGGGCGGCCTACGACCGGTATGAGTTCCATCTGGTCTACCGGGCGATCTACAACTTCTGCGTGGTGGATATGTCCAATTTCTATCTGGACATCATCAAGGACCGGCTCTACTGCGGCGATGACGAGACCCGTCTGTCCGCCCAGTCCGCCCTGTACCGGATTCTCTGCGGCATGACCCGGCTGCTGACGCCGCTGCTGGCCTTCACCTCCGAGGAGATCTGGGCCGCCATGCCCCACAGTGCTTCGGACGACCCCAGCTGCGTGCTGCTGGGCGATATCCCCGATCCCGACGACAGCCTGGCGCTGCCGGAGGAGGAAAAGGCCCGGTGGGATGCGGTCATCGCCCTGCGGACCGACGTCAACAAAGCGCTGGAGCTCTCCCGGGCCCAGAAGATTGTGGGCAAGCCCCTGGACGCGGAGATCACCCTGTACCTCAGCGAAGAGGGCCGGAAGGCCTTTGACGCCATGGGACAGCAGGATCTGGCCGCCATCTGCATCGTCTCCAAGGTGACGGTGGAGGACGGCGAAGGCGAAGGCCTGCCCGGTGAGAACTTCCCCGGCGTGACCGTCGCGGTGAAGCCCTCCGAGGCGCCCAAATGCAGCCGGTGCTGGACCCACAGCGAACTGGTGGATCCGGAGACGGAGCTCTGCCCCCGGTGCGCCGCCGTGCTCCAAAACATGGTCATCGAATGATTCCGAGACAGACGCCCGCCGCATTCCATGCGGCGGGCGCTTTGCATGGACCGCCGGCGCCGCCGTATATTATAACGTGACAACGGCGGGAAGCTGTGGTACAATAATAATACCTACACCCATCCCCAAAAGGAGGGCTGACGATGGAACATCTGCAGGAACTGATCACGGAGCTGCAGCTGTGCGGCGTTCCCCTGAAGCAGGGCGAACTGCTGTGCCGGCACACGTCCTTCCAGATCGGAGGACCTGTGGCGGTGATGACCTTCCCGGAGTCGGAGCAGCAGATCCGGGACATTTATCAGAAGAGCCGGGAGGTCAGGATCACGCCCATGGTCCTGGGCGCGGGCACCAACGTGCTGTCCCCGGACGAGGGACTCGACGCCCTGATGATCGAGACGAAAACCAACTTCAACCGGATCACGGATCTGGGCGGCGGCGTGCTGGAGGCGGAAAGCGGTGCTACGCTCGCCCGGCTGGCGGCCTTTGCGGCGGACCGGGGACTGACCGGCCTGGAATTTGCCCACGGGATCCCCGGAACGGTGGGCGGCGGATTGTATATGAATGCCGGCGCCTATGGCGGGGAACTCCGTCAGGTGGTCTCCGGCGCCACGGTGCTGTATCCCTACGGGACTGTGACGGAGCTAGGGGCCGAGGAACTGGATCTCGGCTACCGCCGCAGCCGTTTTATGTCGGAGGAATGTGTGATCCTCCGGGTGCGGTTCCGGCTGCAGCCCGGGGACAAGACGCAGATCCGGGCCAGAATGTCGGAGCTGATGGAACGGCGGAAGACCTCGCAGCCGCTGGAGTATCCGTCGGCCGGCAGCACCTTTAAGCGGCCTGAGGGCGCCTACGCGGCGGCGCTGATCGACGAGGCGGGACTCAAGGGCCTGACCGTGGGCGGCGCTCAGGTCAGCGAAAAACACGCGGGCTTCGTCATCAACCGGGGCGGCGCCACGGAGGCGGACGTCCTGGCGCTGATGCGTCAGGTGCAGCAGCGGGTCTATGACCGGAGCGGCATCCGTCTGGAGCCGGAGGTGCGGATCCTGGGAGGCGAAAACAAATGAGGTTTCTGATCGTTACGGGACAGTCCGGCGCGGGCAAGAGCCGGACTGCCTCCATTCTGGAGGATCTGGGCTACTACTGCGTGGACAACCTGCCGCCGGAGCTCATCGGACAGTTTGCGGAGATCTGTCTGGCCACCACAGGCCGCTTTGAGAAGGTGGCGCTGGTGTCGGACGTCCGGGCGGGCCAGAGCTTCAGCGGGCTGCTGGACGCCATGGACGCCCTGGACGCCAAAGGGGTGGAGTACTCCGTGGTCTATGTGGAGGCGGCCACGGAGGTCATCGTCCACCGCTACAAGGAGACCCGCCGGTCCCACCCGCTGAGCAAGGACGGCACGCCCCTGCAGGACGCGGTGATCAAGGAAAAGCAGCTCCTGGCCAGGGTCCGGGAGCGGGCGAACTATCTTATCGACACCTCCGCCCTGACCACGGCGGGCCTTCGCAGCGAGCTGATCCGGCTCTTTGAGGGCGATGAACCCCAGCGGGCCATGGTGGTCAACGTCCAGTCCTTCGGCTTCAAATATGGCCTGCCCATGGATGCGGATCTGGTCTTTGACGTGCGGTTCCTGCCCAACCCCTACTACATCGCGGAGCTGCGGCAGAAGACCGGCCTGATGCCCGAGGTCCGGGACTTCGTGTTCTCCTACCAGCAGACGGCGGACTACATGACCCGGGTGGAGGATCTGCTGGCCTTTTCCCTGCCCCTGTACTTTGAGGAGGGAAAGACCGAGCTGGTGATCGCGGTGGGATGCACCGGCGGCCGGCACCGGTCGGTGGCGGTGGCCAGAGCCATCGGAGAATACGTGGCCAAGCGGGGCTTCCCCACGGTGGTCAACCACCGGGACATCGACCGGGGATAACGGAGGACGTCATGGACGAGGAAGTAAGATTATACTCACCGGGCGCCCTGCCCCGGGTAGTCGCCATCGGCGGCGGCCACGGTCTGTCCACCATGCTCCGGGGCCTCAAGCGCTACGTCAGGGACATCACTGCCATTGTCACCATGGCCGATGACGGCGGCGGCAGCGGCATGCTCCGGCAGGACCTCGGCATGCTGCCCCCCGGAGACGCCCGGGACTGCGTGCTGGCGCTGGCCAACACGGACCTGGTCATGGAGCAGCTGATGACCTATCGGTTTTCCGAGGGGTCCCTCAGCGGCCAGAACTTCGGGAATCTTCTGCTTGCAGCCCTCAACGGGATCTGCGGCTCCTTTGCCGAAGCGGTTCGGGCCATGGGAGAGGTGCTGGCCGTCACGGGCCGGGTCCTGCCGGTGACGGAGCAGGATATCCATCTGCAGGCCCAGTTTGACGACGGCTCCACCGTTTTAGGGGAGAGCGCCATCTTCTACCACAAAAAGGAGACCCGCAAGGGTATCCGGCGGGTGGTGCTGATGCCGGAGCATCCCCAGGCCTACCCGGAGAGCCTTCGGGCCATCGAGCGGGCGGACCTGATCCTGATCGGGCCGGGAAGCCTGTACACCAGCATCATCCCGAACTTTCTGGTCAGCGGCGTGACGGAGGCGGTGGAGCAATCCAAAGCCTATAAGCTGATGATCATGAACCTGATGACCCAGGACGGCGAGACGGAGGGCTACACCGCCGCGGACCATGTGCGGGAGCTGACCCGTCACAGCGGCAATGTGGTGGACGCCTGTCTTGCCAATCTCTGCCCGGTGCCGGAGCATCTGCGGGAGGAGTACAACCGGGAGGGCGCCGGGGAGATCGTGCTGGACTGGGAGGAGATCGAAAAGCTGGGGGTCAAGCTGTTCACGGCCCCGCTGCTTTCCGACAGCAGCGAATACGCCCGCCACGATCCGGACCTCCTGGCCAAGGCGATCCTGGAGCTGTGGCGGAAAGAGGGAAGAAGAACCGTCAATTCCCGCAGATAGGAGGGACGGAGATGTCCTTTGCTTCAGAAGTACGGGAGGAGCTGTGTCAGACCCTGCCGGAGAAAAAATGCTGCCGGCTGGCGGAGTGCTACGGGATCCTGCTCTACTGCAACACCTTCACCAAGCGGGAGATCCGCATCATTACGGAGAATCTGCCCTTTGCCCAGCGGCTGCCAAGACTGTTCCGCCGGACCTTCGGCCTGGAGTTTGACCAGGACCCGGATCTGGATCAGCCCGGCAAACATATGTTCGTGATCGACGATCCGGACAAGCTGGAGACGATCTTCCGGGCCTACGGCCAGGAGCACGACTCCCTGGCCATGCACGTCAACTTCGGTATGGTGGAAAAGGAGTGCTGCCGGCAGAGCTTCATCCGCGGCGCGTTTCTGGCGGGCGGCAGCGTGACGGATCCGGACAAGCGGTATCATCTGGAGCTGGTGACGAGCCACCGGAAGGTCAGCGCCGAGGCCAGAAGCCTGCTGCAGGAGTTGGGATTTGAGCCCAAGGACACCCAGCGGGCGGGCAGCAGCGTGCTCTACCTGAAGCAGAGCGATATGATCGTGGACTTCCTGACCATGATCGGTGCGCCCCTGCAGGCCATGAAGATCATCCAGGCAAAGATGGAAAAATCGGTCCGGAACCGGGTCAACCGCCGGGTCAACTGTGAGACGGCGAATCTGGACAAGGCGGTGGACGCGGCACAGCAGCAGCTCACCGCCATTCGGAGTTTGAGAGAGCAGGGGTGCTTTGACAGTTTGCCGGAGAAGCTCCGGGAGGCGGCGCAGCTGCGGGAGAGCAACCCTGCGGCCACCCTGTCGGAACTGGCGGCGCTGGCGGATCCGCCGGTGAGCAAGCCGGCCATGAGCCACCGGCTGCGCAGCATCATCGAGCGCAGCAAACAGTAACAAGGAACAAGAGGAGCAAGAGGGGTATGTTGGAGAGATCCTGCGGCGCCGTCGTAGCCACGGAGAAGGACGGCCAGCGGCATTATGTTCTGGTAAAGGGAAGCTATGTGGGACTGCCCAAGGGGCACATGGAACCGGGGGAGAGCGAGCGGGAGACCGCCCTCCGGGAGGTCAAGGAGGAAACCTGCGTATCGGCCCGGCTGGTGCCGGGGTTCCGGCGGATCGTTACATATCATATGCGCAGCGGCAACGACAAGCGGGTGGTGTATTTCCTGGGGGAGTATTCCCGGCAGGAGGCCCATCAGAACCCGGAGGAGTTTCTGAAGGTGCTGGTGCTGCCCTATGCCCAGGCGCTGCGCGCCCTGACCTTTGAGAACGACAAGATGACCCTCCGGGCCGCGGAAAAGCATCTGCGGCTCCGGGATCGGAAGCAGGGAAAGGACACTGCGGACGGGAAAGGATAACGTCATGGCATTTGTACATCTGCATGTGCATACAGAATACAGCCTGCTGGACGGAGCCTGCCGTATCGGCAGGCTCATGGACCGGGTGAAGGAGCTGGGCCAGAAGGCCATTGCGGTGACGGATCATGGCGCCATGTACGGCGTCATTGACTTTTACCGGGCGGCCAAGGCCAAGGGCCTCAAGCCTGTGATCGGCTGCGAGGTTTATGTGGCGCCCAGGACCCGGTTCGACAAGGTCCACGGCGTGGACAATGAGATGTACCATCTGGTGCTGCTGTGCGAAAATATGACCGGCTACCGGAACCTGTGCTATATGGTGTCCCGGGCCTTCCTGGAGGGCTACTATTTCAAGCCGAGGATCGACTATGAACTGCTGGAGGAGCACCATGAGGGCCTCATCGCCCTGTCGGCCTGTCTGGCGGGGGAACTGCCCCGGAAGATCCTGGCGGATGACTACGAGGGGGCCAAGGCCGCCGCGCTCCGTATGAGCGGGATCTTCGGGCCGGAGCATTTCTATCTGGAGATGCAGGACCACGGATACGAGAATCAGCCGGCGGTGAACCGGGGCCTGCGGCGTATCGCCCGGGAGACGGGCCTTCCCATGGTGGTGACAAACGACGCCCACTATATCACCAAGGAAGACGCAAAGATGCAGGATGTGCTCATGTGCATCCAGATGCAGAAGACCGTGGACGATCCGGACCGGATGAAGTTTGAGACCGAGGAGTTTTACATCAAGAGCGAAGAGGAGATGGAAGCCCTCTTCCCGGAGGACCGGGCTGCCCTGGACAACACGGCGAAGATCGCGGACATGTGCAATGTGGAGTTCGAGTTCGGCCACTACCATCTGCCGGATTTCTTCCCGCCGGAGGGTTACTCCAACGACGAATACTTTGACAAGCTTTGCTGGGACGGCTTCGCCCGCCGGTATCCGGAGGGCGGGGATCTGGAAAAGGCCCAGCTTCAATATGAGATGGATATGATCCGGCAGATGGGGTTTGTGAACTACTTCCTGATCGTGGCGGATTATGTGGGCTATGCCAAGAAAAACGGCATCCCCGTGGGACCGGGCCGCGGCAGCGCCGCCGGCAGCATGGTCTCCTACTGCATGGACATCACCGACGTGGATCCCCTCCAGTACAGTCTGTACTTCGAGCGGTTCCTGAACCCCGGCCGGGTGACCATGCCCGATATCGACATCGACTTCTGCGTCAACCGGCGGCAGGAGGTCATCGACTATGTGACGGAAAAATACGGCAAGGACAACGTGGCCCAGATCGTCACCTTCGGCACCATGAAGGCCAAGGGCGCCGTCCGGGACGTGGGACGGGCCCTGGGCATGAGCTACGCCGACACGGACCAGGTGGCCAAGCTGGTGCCCGGCACCCTGAACATCACGCTGGCGGACGCCCTGAAAATGTCGCCCCAGCTCCGGGAAAAATACGACGCCGACGAACGGGTGAAAAAGCTCATTGACACGGCCATGCAGGTGGAGGGGATGCCCCGGAACACCTCCACCCACGCGGCGGCGGTGGTTATCACCAAGGACCCGGTCTATACCTATGTGCCCCTGGCCACCAACGATGACACCGTGGTGATCCAGTACACCATGACCACCGTGGAGGAGTTGGGCCTTCTCAAGATGGACTTCCTGGGTCTTCGGAACCTGACGGTCATCGACGACGCGGAAAAGCTGATCCGCCGGCGGGAGCCGGACTTCGACATCCACACCGTCCCCGACGATGACGGTGAGACCTTTGCCATGATCTCCTCCGGCCGAACCTCCGGCGTGTTCCAGATGGAATCCACCGGCATGACCGGCGTGTGCGTGGGACTGCACCCCCAGAGCATTGAAGACCTGACGGCTATCGTGTCCCTGTACCGGCCGGGTCCCATGGACAATATCCCCCAGTTCATCGCCAACAAGCACAACCCCGGAGCGGTGACCTACAAGCACCCCCTGCTGGAGCCGATCCTCTCCGTCACCTACGGCGTCATCGTCTACCAGGAGCAGGTCATCGACATTTTCCGGCAGCTGGCCGGCTACTCCCTGCCTCAGGCGGACAACATCCGCCGGGCTATGTCCAAGAAAAAGCACGCCGTCATTGAGGCGGAGCGGCAGGCGTTCATCCACGGAGACCCGGATCAGAACATCATGGGATGCCTGGCAAACGGCGTTTCCGAGCAGGTGGCCAATGAGATCTACGACCAGATCATCGACTTTGCTTCCTACGCCTTCAACAAGGCCCACGCGGTGTGCTATGCGGTGGTGGCCTACCAGACCGCCTACCTCAAATGCCACTATCCCCGGGAGTATATGGCCGCGCTGATGACCTCTGTGCTGGACAGCACCGCCAAGATCTCGGAGTATATCGCCGAGTGCAAGGATCTGGGCATCGCGGTGCTTCCACCGGACGTCAACGAGTCGGACGACCAGTTCTCCGTGGTGGGGAACGACATCCGCTTCGGTCTCGGCGCCATCAAGAGCATTGGCCTGGGCTTTGTGCAGAAGCTGATGGAGGAGAGAGCTGCAGGAGGGCCCTTCCGCTCCCTGGAGGATTTCTGCCAGCGGCTGAGCGACACGGAGCTGAACAAGCGCACGGTGGAAAACCTCATCAAGTGCGGCGCCATGGACTGCTTCGGCGCCCGGCGGAGTCAGCTGCTTCTGGTCTATGAGAAGGTCATGAGCGCCGTGGCCGACAGCAAAAAACGGAATCTGGACGGGCAGATCGGTCTGTTCGATCTGATGGCGGAGGAGGAGACTCCGACGCAGACGGTCCCCCTGCCGGACGTGGAGGAGCTGTCTTCCCGGGAAAAGATGAATATGGAAAAGGAAACCACGGGTCTCTATCTCTCCGGCCATCCCATGGACGGCTACCGGGAGCGGGCGAAAAAAGCCGGAGCGGCCGCGGTGGGCAGCATCCTTGAGTCCTTTGGAGAAACGGAGACCGGGGAATTCCGGGACGGCCAGAACGTGACGGTGGCCGGGATCATCACCAAGGTCAAATCCAAGACCACAAAGAACAACAGCCTGATGGCCTATGTGACGCTGGAGGACGACACCGGCGCCATGGAGATGCTGTGCTTCTCCCGGGTGCTGGGCCAGTACGGCGGCTGCCTGTCGGAAAACAGCGCGGTCCTGGTCAAGGGGAAGATCTCTGTCCGGGATGAAAAGGAGCCCCAGCTCATGGTGGACAGCGCCATCCCGCTGGAGGATGCGGAGGCGCTTCCGACCCCGCCGGCCCCGGCCCAGAACCGGGATCCCCTCCGGGAGATCAAAACCCTGTATCTGCGGCTTCCCACCATGGGAAACGGCATGGACCGGAGGGTCCGGGCGATCCTTCAGATGTTCCCGGGACAGACCCAGACGGTGCTGTTCTATGCGGACACCCGCCGGCGGGCCGGCATCGGCTGTCTGATGGATGAAATGCTGCTTCAGGAGCTGCGGGATGTGCTCGGCCCGGACAATGTGGTGGCAAAATAACAACAAATGATTCCCTGCCGTTTCCGGCAGGGAATTCTTTTGTAAATTTTCCCCTGGGTGCGGAGAAAAACCGCTATCAATTTGTTACAGAATGTGTTATAATTAATCCTGTATGGACACAAACAACGAAAGAAGGGAGGTCGGGCTGTGAGACGGTGGATCAGGCTGCTGGCACTGGCGCTGGCGGTGTGTATGCTGGCGGGATGCGGGCTGTCTTATGAAGAGCTGTATTCGCTGCCCCGAGCCTCAGAGGATTACTATGACCTTCAGAATACGCTAAACGGCATCCTGGCTGAGGGGCTGAACTATCTGGCGCCGGCGTCGGGACCCCGGCGGGAGCCGGTGCAGCTGACGGATCTGGATGGCGACGGACAGGACGAAGCGGTTGCCTTTTTCCGGTCCTCGGCCGGGGAAGTCAAGGTCTACATCCTGTCCCGGAACGAGGGGATCTTCACCACCGCCGCCGTGATCGACGGCGCCGGAACAGCGGTGTCGTCGGTGGAATACGCCGACATGGACGGCTCCGGAAGCATGGAGCTGCTGATCGCCTATCAGGTCAGCGAATCGCTGCCCCAGGCGCTGCAGGTCTACCGGTATGCCGGCGGAGAGGCGGCCTCTGTACTGACGGCAAGCTGCAGCCGGTATGGACTGTACGATCTGGACAGCGACGTGCTGCCGGAGCTGGTCTGTCTGACCGGGAGCGGAGTCGACAGCCCGGCCGTGCTGGAGGTCTATGACTGCGACGGCGGGGAATTCCACCGGGTCGGGGAGCAGCGCCTGCGGTTTACCTATGAGAATTACCGGCAGACCCTGCAGGGTAGGCTGTCGGAGGAGCAAAACGGGATCCTGTTTTCCGGTGTTTCTCCCGAGGGCATGCTTCTGACGGATGTGTTTACCATGACAGAGGACGGACTCTCCGCCGTTTCCACCGGAGAGGACGCATTCAGCGCGGCTCCCATCCACAGCTATTACGTCTATCCGGTGGATCTGGACGGCGATGGACTGATCGAAATTCCGCGGACCCGGCAGCTTCCCGCCTACGACAGCGGCAGCGCCGCCCAGTGGGTTATCGACTGGTTCCGTCTGGAGCCGGACGGCACATGCCGGGATGTATTCACCACCTACCAGAACTTCAGCGAGAACTGGTATCTGCAGCTGCTGGACGCCTGGAAAGAGAACCTGACCATCAAGGCCGGGGATGAGTCGCCCACCGTCAGCACGGTGACCCTGTATCAGCTCCGGAAGGGAGATATGCCCCAGGAGATCCTGACCATCTATACCCTGCGGGGCGCCCAGCGGCAGACCTATGCGGCGGAACACAACCTGATCACGCTGTTCAGCGACAGTGAGACCATCTTTGCGGTGACGCTGGCGGCGGCGGAGGTCTGGGAAGGGACCGCAACCCTGGCGGAGATCGCGGAGATGTTCCACTATACCCGCGGCGGCTGGGATCGGGAAACGACAACCATCGGGCAAAACTGATGAAAGATAGAGGAGTAGTACGATGAAAAAAGTATTGATTCTGGAAGACGAAGTCAGTATCCGCAGCTTTGTGGTCATCAATCTTCAGCGGGCCGGATACGATGTGATCGAGGCCGGTACCGGAGAAGATGCTCTGGACCAGCTCCGGAAGAATCCGGATACGGGCGTTGCGATTTTTGACATCAATCTGCCGGGTATGGACGGTTTTGAGGTTTGCCGCACGGTGCGGGCCACCAACAAGTCCATCGGCATTATCATGCTCACCGCCCGGACCCAGGAGATGGACAAGGTCACGGGCCTGATGACCGGCGCGGACGACTATGTAACAAAGCCCTTCTCCCCTGCGGAGCTTACGGCCCGGGTTGACGCTCTGTACCGGCGCATCGGCGGCGAGGCCGGCGCCTCCACGGAGGAGATCCGGCAGGGGCCCTTTGTGCTCAACACCCGGAACCGCACTCTGGAAAAGGGCGGTGAGAAGATCCGGCTGACCCAGGTGGAGTATTCCATTGTGAAGCTGTTCATGCAGAATCCGGGCCGGGCCCTGTCCCGGGAGGATATTCTCGCGGCGGTCTGGGGCCGGGACTACGACGGCGAGCTGAAGATCGTCGACGTGAACATCCGTCGCCTGCGGATCAAGATCGAGGACGATACCTCCAATCCGGTCTACATCACGACTGTCTGGGGCTACGGCTACAAGTGGGGCGTCTGATTTCATGAAAAGAACTTCCGGAATCCGCCATCGCTGGCTGATCAACAACGTCAGCATCGTGGCGCTGCTGGTGATCGTGGCTGTAGCGGCTGTGGCCCTTGCCGTCTCCAGCATGTATTACAGCACGGTACGCAGCGGCCTGGAGTCCAAGCTCAAGAGTACGGCGGATTTCTTTGAAAACTATGTCTCCGCTTCGGAGGACGATTTCTACAACAGCATCTACCGCTTTACCCAGGATTTTGACGAAAAGAACCATCTGGAGCTGGAATTCCTGGACGGCAGCGGAGAGATTCTCACATCCTCCTTCGGCCTGGCCGCAGGCACCCGTCCCCAGACCGGGGACGTTAAAGGCGCGCTGGAAAACATGGAGATCACGGTATTTACCGGCCGGGACCCCGGCACCGGGGAGCGCATCATGGCGGTGTGCGGCCCGGTGGCCTATTCCGGCGGCGAGGTGGTGGGCCTGATGCGCTATGTGACCTCCCTCCGGCTGGCTGACCGGCAGATCCTGATCGTTGTTGGGGTCTCCGTGGCGCTGGTCGTGGTGATCCTGCTGCTGATCTGGACTACCGGGATGTTTTTTATCCACTCTATCGTCACGCCTGTGGGCGAGATCACGGAGACCACCAAGCGGATCGCCGCCGGCGGCTACGGCACGCAGATCCAGAAGAAGTTTGCCGACGGCGACGACGAGATCGGCGAGCTGGCCCGGGCCATCAACAACCTCTCCCTGCAGATCTCCCAGACGGAGAAAATGCAGTCGGAGTTTCTCTCCTCCGTTTCCCATGAGCTGCGGACGCCACTGACCGCCATCTCCGGCTGGGGCGAGACCCTTCTGGGCAACGAGAACGTGGATCCGGACACCCACCGGGGCATTGTCACCATGCTCAAGGAGACCAAGCGGCTGACCTCCCTGGTGGAGGAACTGTTGGAATTCAGCCGGATCCAGGACGGAAGATTCAAGCTCAACGTGGAGGAATGCGATCTGCGGAGCGTCTTTGAGGACACCATCTTCATGTACGGGAACCGGCTCCGGCAGGAGGGCATCGAGCTGGACTACGAGGACACCGACGAGGACATCCCGGAGATCAGCTGCGATCCCGAGCGGATGAAGCAGGTGTTCCTGAACATTCTGGATAATGCAGCGAAATACGGCGGCGAAGGCGGCCGGATCTTCTGCGCCATGCACACAGACGGCGAAGAGGTTACGGTCATCATCCGGGATTACGGTCCCGGCATCCCCCAGGATGAGCTGCCTCTGGTCAAGAAAAAATTCTACAAGGGCTCCTCCAAGGCCCGCGGCAGCGGCATCGGTCTGGCGGTCTGCGAGGAGATCGTCACCATGCACGGCGGCGTTTTGGATATCGCCAACGCCGAAGATGAGGACGGAGGCTGCGTTGTCACCGTCCATCTGCCGGTCTGATATCCCATTTATGGTACACCTCCCGCGATATCCTATGGGCAGGAGGGGAAAGGAAATCCAAGTGGCAAATCAAGAAAAACGAACCTCCATCGGCGGTCAGGCCCTGATTGAGGGAATTCTCATGCGGGGCCCCTTCAAACAGGCCATCGCCGTCCGGGATCAGGCGGGAGAGATCGTTCTGACCACGGAGGAACTGAAATTCATCAAGGACCGCTATCCGGTCCTGGGGTTGCCCCTGATCCGGGGTGTAGTGAATTTCGGCGGAGCCATGGTCTCCGGCGTCAAGGCCCTGATGTACTCCGCCTCCTTCTATCCGGAGGAGGAAACGGGGGAGCCGGGCCGGTTTGAGCAATGGCTGGAAAAACACATCGGCTCGGAAAAGATGGAGTCGGTGATCATCTATCTGGCGGTGGCGCTGGGTGTCTGCTTCTCTGTGGGACTGTTTATGCTGCTTCCCACGTTCCTGGTGGGGTTGATCGCCCCCATTCACGAAAACTACCTGCTGCGGAACCTCTGCGAGGGCCTGATGAAGGTGGTTATTTTCACCATCTATATGATTGCCGTCAGCCGGCTGCCGGATATGCGCCGGGCGTTTTCCTACCACGGCGCCGAACACAAGACCATCAAGTGCTATGAACTGGGCAAAGAGCTGACGGTGGAAAACGTGAGGCCCTGCGTCCGGTTCCACCCCCGCTGCGGCACCAGCTTCCTGTTTGTGGTGATCATCATCAGCATCCTGATGGGCAGCGTGATCCGGCTGAGCAATACGCTGCTGCGGATCCTGTGCCATCTGGCGCTGCTTCTGCCGGTGGTGGCCATCAGCTACGAATTCAACCGGCTGGTGGGACGGCATGACAATGCCCTGACCCGCTTCCTGTCTGCGCCCGGCATGTGGTTCCAGAATTTCACCACCAACGAGCCGGACGACAGCATGATCGAATGCGCGATCGCCGCCATGAAAGCGGTGATCCCGGAGGAGGAAGGGGCGGACAACTGGTGAGCACAGAGGAAAAATGGACCTATCACGACCTCTATAAGGCCACCCGGGAAATGCTCCGGCAGGCGGACGGGGAAGACGCGGAGTTCACCGCCCGGCAGATCGTGGCGGCCGCCACGGACCGGTCCGTCAGTCAGCTGGTGGCGGATTTTCCGCTGATGGTGTTCCGTCGGGATCTTGACCGGGTCAACGCGCTGGCCCGGCGGCATCTGAAGGGAGAGCCGCTGGCCTACATTCTCGGACAGTGGGAATTCCACGGATTGACCCTGACCGTCACGCCGGACGTGCTGATCCCCCGGGACGATACGGAGGCGCTGGCAGAGCTGGCCATCAGCCGGGCCATGCAGCTGCCCCAGAACCCCCGGGTGCTGGACCTTTGCGCCGGTTCCGGCTGCGTCGGGCTGGCCATTGCGGCCCGGGTCAAGGACGCCAGAGTGACGCTGGGGGAGATCTCACCGGAAGCCATCCGCATCGAGAAGAAGAACATTCAGGACAACCATCTTGCCGGCCGGGTCAGCTGCATGCAGCTGGACGTGCGGATCGCGCCGCCCCGGTTTCTGGGCAGCTATGACATGATTGTGTCCAATCCCCCCTACGTCAGCGCGGCGCAGATGGAGGAACTGGACCGGTCCGTCAAGGACTACGAACCCCATCTGGCCCTGTACGGCGGCCAGGACGGCCTGGATTTTTACCGGGCCATCGTAAAGAACTACACGCCCATCCTCAAGCCCGGCGGCTACATCTGCTTTGAGTTCGGCATGGGACAGGAGGCTGACGTGTGCCACATCCTGATGGATTACGGATATGAGCTGGGCAGACTGGCCCGGGACAGCGGGGAACGCGCCCGGGCGGTGCTGGCCCGGAAACCTGACAGAGAGGAAGAATAGACTATGGCATCGAAAAAGCCCGCATTTGAAGCGGCCGCGCCTGCGGCGGACAAGAAGAAGGCTCTGGAAACGGCCCTTCTGCAGATTGAGAAGAACTTCGGCAAAGGCACTGTCATGCGCCTGGGCGACAAGGCGGAGATGAATGTGGACGCCATTCCCACCGGATCCCTGACGCTGGATCTGGCGCTGGGTGTGGGCGGTCTGCCCAAGGGCCGCATCATTGAGATCTACGGACCGGAGTCCTCCGGTAAGACCACCCTGGCCCTCCATGTGCTGGCGGAGACCCAGAAGCAGGGCGGTGAAGTGGCTTTCGTGGACGCGGAGCATGCGCTGGATCCGGAATATGCCGCCGCTCTGGGCGTGGATATTGACAATCTGCTGATCTCCCAGCCGGATTACGGTGAGCAGGCTCTGGAGATCACAGACGCGCTGGTGCGCTCCGGCGCAGTGTCCGCTGTGGTGGTGGACTCCGTGGCGGCGCTGACGCCCCGGGCGGAGATCGAGGGTGAGATGGGCGACAGCGTGGTGGGCCTTCAGGCGCGCCTCATGTCCCAGGCCCTCCGCAAGCTGGCAGGCTCCATCGCCAAGACAGGCTGCATGGTCATCTTCATCAACCAGATCCGCGATAAGATCGGCGTGATCTACGGCTCCTCCGAGACCACCACCGGCGGCCGCGCCCTGAAATTCTTCTCCTCAGTCCGTCTGGACATCCGCCGCACCGAGAGCCTGAAGGTGGGCGGCGAGGTGGTGGGAAACCACACCCGGGTCCGCGTGGTCAAGAATAAGGTTGCGCCTCCCTTCCGGGAAGCGGAGTTCGACATCATGTACGGCGAAGGCATCTCCCACACCGGCGAGCTGGTGGATATGGGCGTAAAATACGACCTGGTGCAGAAGAGCGGCAGCTGGTTCTCCATCGGCGACGAGCGCATCGGCCAGGGCCGGGACAACGCCAAGGCCTATCTCCGGGACAACCCGGAGGCGGCGGAGGCGCTGGAGGCGGCCATCCGTGCGGAGGTTGCCCGGCAGCAGGAGGAGAAGATCGCCAAGCGCCGCGGCACGGCGGCCTCCGGCCCCGCTACGGTGGCAGGAAGTGCGGTCAACGTCTCTGCGGACGACTTTGACGACGACGATCTGGTATGATCCTGCAGAAGCTCACGGCGGTGGGCACCGACGGCAGCCGGGTGATGCTGTGGTTTGACGACGGCACAAAGATGAAGGTCGCCACCCGGGTGGTGGCGGACCGGGGACTCTATCAGGGGATGGAGCTCCGGGAAGAGGATCTGGCGGAGCTGCAGGATACGGCCCGGCGGGCCTCCGCCAAGGACCGGGCCGTGCGGATCGTCTCCTCCACGGCCATCTCCGAAAAGGAGCTCAGACGCCGACTGGTCCGAAAGGGCGAACGCCCGGAGGATGCCGAAGAAGCAGCGGACTGGCTCCGGGAGCTGGGTGCTCTGGATGACGAGGCCATGGCCCGGCGGATCGCCCAGCGGTGCGTGGACCGGGGATACGGCCCAGGCAGGGTCAGACAGGAACTGTATCAGAAGGGGATCCCCCGGGAGTACTGGGAGGAGGCCCTGGCCATGGTCCCGGACATGTCCGGGGCCATTGACCGGTTTGTGGAGCAGAAGCTCCGGGGCCGGGAACCGGACCAAAAGGAGCTGCAGCGGGTCATCGGTGCTCTGCAGCGCCGGGGATACGGCTGGGAGGAAATCCGAAGCGCTCTGGGCCGGTATCAGGAGGGACTGGATCCGTCCTTTTACGATTGATTACACATTGGGAGGTTTCTCCATATGGCAGAAAAAATAGCGATGGTATCTCTGGGCTGCGCCAAGAACCAGGTGGACGCGGAGCAGATGCTCTGCCTGCTCCACGAGGCGGGCTATGAGATCACCACCGAGGTGGAATACAGCGACGTGACCATCGTCAACACCTGCGGCTTCATCGAGAGCGCCAAGTCTGAGGCGATTCAGGAGATCCTGGAGCTGGGACTGCTGAAGAATGAGGGGAAGATCGGCAAGATCCTGGTGACGGGCTGTCTGTCCCAGCGGTACAAGGATCAGCTTCTGGAGGAGCTTCCGGAGGTGGACGGCATCCTGGGCTGCGGCAGCTATACGGATATCGTCTCCGCGGTGGACGACGTGCTCGCCGGGGATCATCCCCGCCGGATGGACGACATCAACGGCGAACTCGAGGAGTTGGGCCGGGTGCTCACCACGCCGGAGTATTACGCATACTTAAAGATCGCGGAGGGCTGCGACAACCACTGCGCCTTCTGCGTGATTCCACAGCTCCGGGGCAAGTACCGGAGCCGGAAGTTTGAGGACCTGATTGAAGAGGCGAAGCTCCTGGCAGATCAGGGCGTGAAGGAACTGATCGTCATTGCCCAGGACACTTCCCGGTACGGCATCGACCGATACGGAAAACGGCGCCTGAGCGAGCTGCTGCGGGAGCTGTGCAAGATCGAGGGACTCCATTGGATCCGGGTCCACTACCTCTATCCCGACGAGATGGACGAGGAACTGATTGACACCATTGCCCGGGAGGAGAAGATCTGCTCCTATCTGGACATTCCGATCCAGCATTGCAACGACGAGATCCTCCGGCATATGAACCGCCGGGGTAACAAGGAGTATCTGGATTGGCTGCTGCCCCACCTGCGGGAGAAGATCCCGAACCTGGTGCTGCGGACCAGCCTCATTGCGGGACTGCCCGGCGAGGGAGAGGCGGAGTTCGAAGAGCTTTGCGAGTTCCTCAAAAAGCACCGCATGGAGCGGGTCGGCTGCTTCGTATTCTCTCCGGAAGAGGGCACTGCGGCGGCAAAGATGGAATACCCGGACCGGGATGTGGCGGAAAAGCGGGCGGAGATCGTCGCTGAGCTCCAGAGCCGCATCATGGACGACTACAACAGCGCCATGGTGGGAAAAACCGTAGAGGTGCTGGTGGAGGGCTACGACCGGTATGCCGAGTGTCAGTTCGGCCGCACCTACGCCGACTCGCCGGAGATCGACGGCATGGTGTTCTTTACGGCAGAGCGCCGCTACCGCCCGGGCAGCTTTGTGAAGGTGAAGATCGAGGAACCTATGGATGGGAACCTCATCGGCACCGCGGTGGAGGATTGAATCATGACAACAGCCAGTAAGATCACTTTGGTCCGGGTGCTGATGATCCCGGTGTTTATGGCGCTTTTGCTGCTGGGCTACAATATCCCGGCTCTGATCGTGTTTATCGTGGCGTCCTGTACGGATTTTGTGGACGGCTATATCGCACGGCACTACAATCAGGTCAGTAATTTCGGGAAGTTTCTCGATCCGCTGGCGGACAAGCTGCTGGTGATCTCCTGCATGCTGATCTTCGTTCAGTGGGGCCGGATGGCAGCCTGGGCAGTGATGATCGTGCTGGCCCGGGAATTTGCCGTGACAGGCCTCCGGCTCGTGGCGGTGGAGAACGGGCGGGTCATTGCCGCGGCCATGAGCGGAAAGGTCAAGACTTTCTCCACCATGGTGGGCCTGTGCGTGATGATCGTGCTGACCCAGTGGGCCTGGCTGGACTGGGCGATCACACTGGTGATCGTAGCGGTGACCCTGATCTCCGGGGTGGAGTACTTCGTCAAGAACCGGGACGTTCTGGACATGAAGAAATGATTGACACACAATTCAAAGCGTGTTAATATGATATAACGAAGTGAATATCGCGACGAACGGGAAGAGTAACGGCGGGAAACGTCCAAGAGAGCTGCGGTCACCGGCTGAAAGCCGCGGCGGCGACAGGCTGTGAAAGTGCGCCCGGGAGCGAAGGGGAGACCCCGTGAGGCCGCGTCAGTGCCAAAGTGATAAATCAGAGTGGAACCGCGAGATTTTTATCCCGCCTCTTGAAGCAATTCAAGGGGCGGGTTTTTAGTTAACAGGTAAGAGTGAAGAGTGAAGAGAGGACGGACGGGACATGGTAACGGTAAGGTTGGCGGAGCCCGCAGATGCCCCGGAGCTGGCAAGGGTGCGGCGAAGGAGCTGGGAGAGCGCATATCGGGGGATCTATCCCGATGAAATGCTGGACAATTTTGATTATTCGGCGCATGCGGAACGATTCCTGAAAAATATGGCGGAGCTGGGCAAGGATGTGTATATACTGGAGGATGGCGAACAGCCGGTCGGCTTCTTTGTCATCAGTGCGCCGGAACAGCCGCTTTACAAGGACTTTCCTGTGTGCCTCAACGCTCTGTACCTGCTTCCGGAATACCACCGGCAGGGAATTGGCCGCCGGATGATGGGATTCGCGGCGGACTGGTGCCTTCAGCGTGGATTTGACCGGTTTTTCCTGTCCTGTTCCCTCCACAACCACCGCGCCCGGGCCTTCTATGAGGCCATGGGCGGCGTGCTCGGGGAGACCGACGGCGGCCATGCGGACCGTGGCGCGGACACCTGTTATTATGAGTTTGAGATCGACGAAGACAAGGAGGACGTCCCATGTTCAAGCGATTAAATGAGACCCTCGGCGCCTACCAGGCCCGGGATCCGGCGGCAAGGTCGAAGCTGGAGATATTCCTGCTGTACCCCGGCGTCCACGCCATCATCCGGCACCGGATCGCCCACTGGCTCTATTGTCACCATCTCTATTTTCTGGCCCGGCTGGAGTCCCAGTGGAATCGGAAGCGCACGGGCATCGAGATCCATCCCGGGGCGAAGATCGGCCGGCGCTTCGTCATCGACCACGGCATGGGCATCGTCATCGGTGAGACCGCCGAGGTGGGAGACGATGTGCTGCTCTACCACGGGGTGACCCTGGGCGGCACCGGCAAGGACCAGGGCAAACGCCATCCCACCATCGGCAACAATGTGCTCATTGGCTGCGGCGCCAAGGTGCTCGGGCCCTTCAAGGTGGGGGACAACAGCCGGATCGCCTCCAACTCCGTGGTGCTCTCTGAAGTGCCGGAGGACGCCACCGCCGTGGGCGTGCCCGCCCGGCTGGTCCGCATCGCGGGACAGAAGGTCAACTTCGCCGGGGATGTGGATCAGATCCATGTCACCGACCCGGTCCAGAAGACCCTCGACAGCCTGATGACCCGGATCGAATCCCTGGAAAAACAGCTGGACGACCAATATACCAAAAACCTGGAAAACAACTACGGCTTCGACGCGCCGTTCCTGCACACGGAGCCGGAGGACATTGAGAAGGAGGACACCGAATCATGCTGATCTATAATTCCCTGACCAGAAGCAAGGACGAACTGGTTCCCAACGAGGCCGGAAAAATCAAGATGTACACCTGCGGCCCCACGGTGTACCACTTTGCCCATATCGGAAATCTGCGGTCCTATATTATGGAGGATGTGCTGGAGAAGTATCTGCGCTACGCCGGCTATGACGTGAAGCGTGTCATGAATATCACGGATGTGGGGCACCTCTCCTCCGACGCGGATACAGGAGAGGACAAGATGCTCAAGGGCGCCAAGCGGGAGCACAAGACTGTCATGGAGATCGCGAAGTTTTACACTGACGCATTCTTTGCCGACTGCGCCGATCTGAACATCAAGACCCCGGACGTGGTGGAACCCGCCACCAACTGCATTCCGGAGTTCATCACCATGGTGCAGGGACTCATTGAAAAGGGTTACGCCTATGTGGCCGGCGGCAACGTGTACTTCGACACCTCCAAACTGGACAAATACTATGTGTTCGGCGAGCACGACGAGGAGGATCTGGCCGTGGGCGTCCGGGAGGGCGTGGAGGCCGACGAAAACAAGCGGAACAAGACGGACTTCGTTCTCTGGTTCACCAAGTCAAAGTTCGAGGATCAGGAGCTCAAGTGGGAATCTCCCTGGGGACTGGGCTATCCCGGCTGGCATATCGAGTGCTCCGCCATTTCCCTGAAGCATCTGGGCGAGTATATGGACATCCACTGCGGCGGTATCGACAACGCTTTTCCCCACCATACCAATGAAATCGCCCAGTCCGAAAGCTATCTGGGCCACAAGTGGTGCAACTACTGGTTCCATGTGCGGCACCTCAACGATGCCTCCGGCAAGATGTCCAAGTCCAAGGGAGAGTTCCTGACGGTCTCCCTGCTGAAGGAGAAGGGATATGATCCCCTGGCCTACCGGCTCTTCTGCCTCCAGTCCCACTACCGGAAGGTGCTGCTGTTCTCCTGGGAGAACCTCAGCAACGCCCAGACCGCCTATGACAAGCTGGTGGCCCGAGTGGCCGCGCTGAAGGACGAGCCGGAAAATCCTGCCGACGGGGAGACGGCGGACCAGCTGCGCCGGAGCTTCCGGGATGCGCTGGACAACGATCTGAACACCTCCCTGGCCGTGACGGCCCTGTATGACGTGCTCAAGGCGAAGGTGTCCGACGGAACCAAGCGGGCGCTGATCGGCGATTTTGACCGGGTGCTGTCCCTGGGCCTGCTGGAGGCCGCATCAAAGAAGCAGCAGGAGACTGCCGCGCCTCAGGAGGGCGACGCGGAGATCGACGCGCTGGTGGCCGCCCGGACGGAGGCTAAAAAGGCCCGGAATTTTGCCGAGGCCGACCGGATCCGTGACCAGCTCAAGGAGATGGGCATCGTGCTGGTGGATACCAAGGAAGGGACCACATGGCACCGGTAAAAAAGCTGTCCGATCCGGTGCGGATCGGATCGGTACAGACCCGAAACCGGATCTGCATCCCGCCCATGGTGCTCTACGGCCATGCCGGGGAGGACGGAACGGTCACGGACGCCCATGTGGAGCACTACCGGGCGCTGGCCGAGGGCGGCGCAGGGCTGATCATCCAGGAGGCCACCTGCGTCGCTCCCGGAGGCAGGCTCCGGCAGGACCAGCTCGGCGCCTGGTCAGAAGATCAGGTCCCCGGTCTCCGGCGAATCGTGGAGGCGGTGCATGGAGCGGGATGCCCCATTTTCCTCCAGATTCAGCATAACCGGGTGGAGGATCTGGAGGCGATGCGCCTCGGGGAGATCGAAGGACTGCGGGACGCCTTCATCGACGCGGGCATTCGGGCGTTCCGGGCGGGCTATGACGGGGTGGAGCTCCACGGCTGCCACAGCTATCTGCTCTGTCAGTTTCTGAACCGCCGCACCAACCGCCGGAAAGACCGCTATGCGGGCGGACTCCTCCTGGTGCAGGAGATCTATGACGGCATCCGGGCAGGAACGTCCATGGATTTCGTGATCGGGATCCGTCTGGGTGCCTTTGAGCCTGCGCTGTCCGATGGAATCGCCCACGCAAAGGCTCTGGAGGCTATGGGCCTCCAGTTCCTGGACATCTCCTACGGCTTTGCCGGGGAGATGGATCTGACGGCGCCGGGGGATCCGAAGCTGTCGCCGGCGATCCGCGGGGCGGCAGCGATCCAGAAGACCGTGGGCATCCCGGTCTTTGCCGTGGAAGGCATCCGGACCCGGGCGGACGCGGAAAATGTCCTGACCACCGGTGTGGAAATCACGGATGTGGGCCGGAGCGCGCTGGTGGATCCGAACTGGCCGGAAAAGGTTCTGCGGGGAGAACCCGCAGGGGCCTGCATGGGCTGCAGGACCTGTCAGTGGCGGATCGACCCGGCCCGATGTCCCGGCAGGATCCGACTGAGGAACAAGGAGGAGAAACAATGAAGGTGCTTTTGATCAATGGAAGTCCCAGACCCAGGGGGAATACGACCCTGGCGCTGGCGGAAATGGAAAAGATCTTCCGGGAGAACGGGATCGAGACAGAGGAGATCCGCGTGGGGAACAAAGCGGTCCGGGGATGCATTGCCTGTGGAACCTGCCATGAAAAGGGAAAATGCGTGTTCGAGGATCTGGTAAACGAAACGGCCCCGAAATTCGAGGCGGCGGAGGGAATCGTGGTGGCGACGCCCGTGTATTATGCCTCCGCCAACGCCACGCTGATCGCGTTTCTGGACCGGCTGTTCTACAGCACGCATTTCGACAAGACCATGAAGGTGGGCGCTTCGGTGGCAGTATGCCCGCGGGGCGGCGCCTCAGCAACCTTTGACGAGCTGAACAAATACTTCACCATCTCCAATATGCCGGTGGCCTCCAGCCAGTATTGGAACAGTGTACACGGCCGGGAGGCCGGAGAGGCGGCGGCGGACGAAGAGGGCCTTCAGACCATGCGGGTACTGGCCAGAAATATGAGCTTCCTGATGAAATCTATTGAATTGGGGAAACAGCAGTTTGGCCTGCCCGCCAAAGAGGAATGGAAAGCAACCCATTTTATTCGCTGAAATGAGAAAAAGCACGTGCCGGCAGCGGCACGTGCTTTTATGTGTGGATTCCCGGTCAGAGGATCAGCGGTAGAGGACGATATCGCCCACCACCGGAACCTTCTTTTCTGTGCCCTGGCAGGCGGACACCAGGCCCATGATCCAGAACACGAACAGGGCGATCCCGCAGATTGCGGCCAGAATGGCGGCGATCGTGGACACGACGGGAACACGGCTGAGGATCCGTTCTGCCACATCCACGATGATCCCGGCCAGCCAGATCACCAGCGCCTGGTTGATATGGAACTTGCAGTTTTCCCGGTCGCCGATCAGGAACGCCAGAAGCAGGCCGATCGGAGTGATGTAGGCAACGATATCCGTAGTCTTCTTGCTCATAAGGATGCTCCTTTCGCAGTGATTCCTGTAATATTGTACCGAACTGTAAGAGCGCTGTCAAGGAGGCGTGCAAACAGGAAAATATGCAGGAATTCTGTCGAATCAATATTGTCTTTATAAAAATGCAACAAAATTGAAACATTTGAGAGAGGAAAAATTCACAAAATTTCTGAAATGTATGAAACGTACTGGACAAATGGAACATTTCAAGATATAATACCAACATAGACAACGCTGGACGCAGGAATTCCGGCATTGCCACTCTCCTTTCTGGTTTGATGTTCTGCACCGTCAACCCAGGTTGGCTTTCATTGACTTCCCCCCCAAGTCAATACCAAACCCTGTTAGAATTGGCTGCCCCAATCGGGGCGGCTTTTTCTATGCTTCAGGCCCGGAAACCGGAAAATAGCGGTTGAAATATGTGTAAAATGTGATAGAATATATTAGATTGACCGGGAGGCCAGACGCCTTCCGGCCAGAGTCCTGTTCAGATAGGAAACCGATCCGGAAAACCCTGAGACCGCGGGAGGAGGCGGGCTATGGAGCAAAAGACAAAACGAGGCCGTAAATGGCTGCTGAGTCTGCTGGCCCTGACGGCCACCTGCCTGTATCCCTGCCTGTTCCTGTTTGCCCAGAACGCCGGGGAGGCCCGGGCGCAGGATATGATCCCGTTCTTCCTGTTGTTTCTGGCCACAGCGCTGGCGGCGCTGGCGGTCTACGGCCTGATCCTCCGGGACGTGAGCCGGGCGGCGGTGATGAGCTGTCTGAGCATGCTGGCGGTCATCAACTTTACCCTTTTGACCGACGCCATCGAGCGGAAGCTCCCCTGGCTGTACTCGAGATATGTGCTGATCCTCATCTGCCTGATCCTGCTGGGACTGCTGATCCTGCTGCTGCGAAAAAAGCCGCAGCTCACGGCGGTTTGCGGCATCATTGCCCTGACCTTCGGTGTGCTGTCGATGATGAGCGTGATCCAGGCGGTGCCGAAGCTGATCCGGGCTGCCTCCTACGATCCGCCCCGGCAGTCGGAGCATGCGGAGATTGAGCTGACCGGGGAAAGCCGGAACATCTATTATCTGCTGTTTGACGAATACGGCGGGGACGAGAACCTGCAGTACTATTTTTCCTTTGACAACAGCGATTTTTACGCGGAATTGGAAAAGCGGGGCTTTTCCGCCTCCCATACCTCTCGGAATCCGGAGTCCTGCTGGACGGACACGCTGGTGCCCAATATGCTCAATCTGGACTATGTGGCCGACGACAGCATGCCGGAGAAGGTCCGGCGGGCTTATCTGGAGGATCCGTTTCTGATCCGCATTTTCCGCCAGAACGGATACCGGATCCATATGATCAACCATCGGGCGTTTCTGCGGATCCACGGCGTCCAGGAGCTGACCACCGGCCAGACCGAGGACAACATCTCCGAGTATCTGCTCAACAACAGCCTTTACTGCAAACTGCCCTGGATTCGGGACCGGATCACCCTCTGGATGTTCCGGAACTACCGGGATCATTATAAGGAACCGCTGGAGAACGCATTGACCGCCCTGCGGTCCTGCGCGGAGAAAACCGACGGCCCAACGCTGACGGTGAGCTATATCCAGTGCCCCCACGCCCCCTTTGTCTACAATGCGGACGGTACCACCCGGGATTTGTCCACAGGCTGGTACTGGCGGGATCACAGCCTGTACCCCGGGCAGCTCCAGTATATCAATTCCGTGATCCTGGAGACGGTGGACAACATCCAGCGGGAGGATCCTGATGCGGTAATTCTGCTGCTGAGTGATCACGGCGCCCGGGTGAGCCTGCACATGGTGGAGCAGTTCGGGGGGCCCCGGTTCGACGCCGCGGCGGAGACAGCTGTGATGCAGAACATGCTGTGCTGCGTGTATATCCCCGGACAGCGCATCGACATTGAGGGCGACACCGCGATCAACGCCACCCGCAAGACGCTGGACGCTGTTTTCGGCACTGGCTTCGGAACAGTTCCGGCGAAAACAGGCTATATCCTGCCGGAGTATTACAACGCGAAAGAAGAGAACTGAACCTATGTCCTTCATCAACACCTATATCGGCACGCCGCTGGGATGGATCATGTATCTGTGCTACCGGCTGGTCCGGGACTACGGAATCGCCATCCTGCTGTTCACCTTCCTCAGCAAGATCATCCTGCTGCCCCTGTCCATTGTGGTGCAGAAGAACTCCATCAAGATGATCCGGCTCCAGCCGGAGATCAACCGGATCACCGCCGCCCATTACGGGGACAAGGACGCCATCACGGACGAGACCATGGCGCTGTACAAGCGGGAAAAATACTCCCCCATGCTGGGGATGGTGCCGATGATCATCCAGATCCTGCTGGTGCTCGGCCTGATTCAGGTGATCTACAATCCCATGCAGCATCTTCTGCACGTGGCGCCGGACCTCTGCGATACGCTGGTGAACGCGGCCACGGCCCTGCGGGGCGTGGAGCATTTGGGCAGCGGCGCCCAGCTCAAGACCATGCAGATGCTCGCGGACCCGGCCAATTATGACTACTTCATGGGCCTCGGAATCCCCGGCCTGGAGGATGTGATCGCCCAGACCCGGACGGTGGATATGCACTTCCTGGGGATCGACCTGGGTGCGGTGCCGAAGGTGACACAGCTGTTTTCTCTGCTGGGCCTGGTGCCGATCCTGTCCTGCCTTTCCACCTTCGCCCTGTGCTGGGCCCAGAACCGGGACAACGTGCTCCAGCGGGAGCAGAGCTTCTGGAGTCAGTGGGGCGTGAGCCTGTTTACGGTGGCCTTTTCCACCTATTTCACCTTCCTGGTCCCTGCCGGCGTGGGCATCTACTGGATCATCAGCAACGTCTTTGCCATCGGGAACCTGTACCTTATGAACTTCCTCTATCCGCCGGCCAAGTCCATCGACTATGAGGCCCTGGAGGAGAGCAAAAAGGACCTCAGCGAGATCAAGGCCCGGGAGGCCGCCCAGAAGAAGCGGCTGGAGCCCTATAAGCAGAAGGAGAAAGCGGACTACGACCGGTTCCTCAAGGGCAAAGAGCCCAAGCGCCTGGTGTTCTACAGCGAGGGCGGCGGCTTCTACAAATACTTCAAGGGCATGATCGAATATACCCTGGCCCATTCCGATGTGACGATCCACTATATCACCTCCGACCCGGAGGACCCGGTCTTTACCATGGGCGAACCCCGGATCGTGGGATACTACATCGGGGACATGAAGCTCATCACCCTGATGATGAAGATGGATGCGGACATGGTGGTCATGACCATGCCCGATCTGGAGACCTACCACATCAAGCGCAGTCTGGTGCGGAAGGACATCGAGTATATTTACACGGACCACGGCGTCAGTTCGGACAATCTGACGCTTCGGACCCACGCCTTGGACGCCTTTGACACCCTGTTCTGCGTGGGTCCCCACCAGATGGAGGAGGCCCGGGCCATCGAGAAGCTCTACGGCCTGAAGGCCCGGCGCTGCGTTCAGGTGGGCTACGGCCTGCTGGATGAGATGACCGAGGCATGGGAACAGGCGGAGCACATCGCCAATGCGAAAAAGACCATCCTGATCGGCCCCTCCTGGCAGAAGGACAACATCATGGACTCCTGCATTGACGCTCTCGTGGAGCAGTTCTCTAAGCTGGACTGCCGGATCATCATCCGGCCCCATCCCCAGTATGTGCGGCTCTACGGCGACCGGATCGAGGCGCTGATCCAGCGGTATCAGGACCGGATCGGTGAGGATTTTGTGATCCAGACGGATTTCTCCTCTACGGATACGGTCTACAGTGCGGACCTGCTGGTGACGGACTGGTCCAACGTGGGATATGAATTTGCGCTCTCTACCTTAAAACCGGTGCTGTATATCAACACGCCCATGAAGGTCATGAATCCCGAATACGACAGGATCGACGTCCAGCCTTTTGACATCCGCATCCGGGCCCAGCTGGGCGGGGAACTGGAACTGACGGAGCTCGACCGGGCGGAGGCCGTGACGGAGGAACTGCTGAGCCATCCGGAGAAATACCGGGACATCATTCAGTCGGTCAAAGAAAAGGAAATCTATAATCTTGGACGGGGCGCGGAAGCGGCCGGCCGGTATCTGGTCCGGCGGATCGAGGATCTGGAAGCCCGGGCCAAGTCAAATTAGGAGGAAATGAAACATGAAACGTATGAAGCTGATGAGCCGGTGCTATTTCGCGCTGCTGATGATGGTGCTGTTCGCGGCGCCGGCCTTTGCTTATCTGGATCCCGGAACGCTGAGCTATGTGATCAGCATGATCGCCGGCCTGTTCATCGCCGGCGGCGCGGCCATCGCCATTTTCCGCCGGAAGATCAAGCTGTTCTTCCAGAACCTCGGCAAGAAAAAGCAGGAGGGCGAACAGACCGTGACAGAGACCATGGACGACGTGGTGAACCCCATGGACGACGTGGTGGATCCCCTGGCGGAGGACAAGCAGTAAGGAATGTATCAGGCCAAACGAGCCATCATTATGGCGGCGGGCAAGGGCGAACGGATGCACCCGGTGACAGAGCATACGCCAAAACCGCTGGTGCCGGTCCGCGGCAGACGCATGATCGACACCATCATCACAGCGCTCCGGCAGCACGGGATCACAGAGATCTACGTGGTGGTGGGCTACCTGAAGGAGCAGTTCCAAGAACTGCCGAAGGAGTATCCCGGCTTGACGCTCATTGAAAACCCCGACTACGACCGGGCCAACAACATCTCCTCCCTGTATTATGCCAGGGCCCATCTGGAGGACACGGTCATTCTGGACGGGGATCAGATCATTCTGGATTCGGAGATCCTGACGCCGGCGTTCCGCCGATCCGGCTACTGCTGCCGGTGGACGGAGGAGCCCACTGCGGAGTGGCTGCTCACGGTAGAGGACGGCGTGGTGACCCGGTGCAGCCGTACCGGCGGGGAAAAAGGATGGGAACTGCACAGCGTCTCCTTCTGGTCCGCGGAGGACGGGAAAAAACTCCGGAAGCATCTGGAGCGGGAATACGAGGCTGGCAACCGGCAGATCTACTGGGACGACGTGGCCCTGTTCTGCTATCCGGCGGAGTACCGGCTGGGCGTCCGGCCCATGGAGACGGGAAGCCTGGTGGAGATCGACAGCTTTGAGGAGCTGTGCGGCATCGATCCTGAATATCGAATCAAAAAAACATCCTGAGTTTCCTCAGGATGTTTTTTTCAGACTTCGGAGCCAAGATGGCGCAGCGGTGAAGAGATTCTGCAGTACCGGAACCTTCAGGCACAGCCATGTGACGCCCCAGCTCAGAAGCAGGACGGGGAGGGCCGCCAGCGGCGCGCCGGCCATGCTGCCGGTCAGCTTGGGCAGATGGGTCATCAGAACTTCAATGATCAGCCAGTGAACCAGATAGATGCCCAGCGAGCAGTTGGAGATGGAGGCGGCGATCCGGGAGACCATGGGGCCGGGCTGCAGGTTGATCAGCAGCACGGCGGCGGTCAGAGCCAGGATCAGCGTAAAGGGATCGTCGTAGTTGTAAAAAGCAGGGTCAAAGAACCCGCCGGTGCAGCGGCTCCTGGCCACACCAAACAGGAACAGCATCAGAACGCATACCGGAACCGTCAGGAGCGCCCAGCGCCGGTCCGGCAGCCGATCCCGGTATTCCAGCAAGGCGCCTCCCAGAATCAGATAGCACATGGAGTACCAGAAGTGGTAGCGGAAGAAATTGATGAACCAGAAGAACTGCCGCTCGTCGCCCATATACAGCCCCAGCCGCCAGCGGACAAAATACTCGATGTCGTTGAGCAGGGAGTTGCCGAAGGTGAAGATGGCAAGCAGGACAAACAGATACCGGTAGATTTTGCGGGCCTGATGCTTGAGGCTGTGCAGAACGGGCAGGAACAGTGTCAGGAAGATGAATGTGGGCAGATACCACAGATGCTGGATGTAGCCGATCCGCATCTCGGATGCAATGGCCACAAACTCCCCGAAGCTGACGCGCGCTCCCCGGATGGCCAGCACCGCGAACAGGGAAACCCCGGTCCAGATCAGCAGCAGCGCTGTCAGATGCAGCGCGCGAAACACGGTTTTCCTGAGATCCAGGGGCCGGGTCAGAGAGAGGGCGCCGCTGGAGAGAAAGAACAGGGGCACGCAGATACTCAGCAGGGGAACCGGGAAATACAGCGCCATAGCCCGCAGGCCATGAGGCAGCGTGTCCGGCGCCTGCCGGAAGGTCATATGATAGAGTACCACCAGATACAGTCCCAGAACCTTCATCAGATCCAGTCCGGCGATCCGCCGGGAACGTTCTTCCATGGCAGTCCCTCCCTTCGCATTTTATAGCATAGTAGCACACAACAGCAGGAAAATCAACTCGGCGGCGGCAGGAAAAAATGCGTCGGGAGTTGACAGCTTGCAGTGAAAATGGTATACTTCAAATGTGAAGATTATGTGAAGATGCTCGTCTCACCGGCGAATGCTGGTTTACCTTCTTTCTTTCACCTCCGTTTCGGGCTGGACTCCCCGAAACGGGCAAAAGGGCTCCCTTCGGGGAGCCCTTTTGCTTGTGTTTTCCGGGAAGGTACAGTATAATGGGAAGGCAAGGGGGTGCGGCTATGGCACGGCGCAGCGCGCGAAACACCCGCAGCAGAATCGTCACCGCTGCATGGGAGCTGTTCTATGAAAACGGATATGACGACACCACCGTGGACGACATTGTGGAGCGCTCCGGCACGTCCAAGGGGTCCTTTTATCACTATTTTGCCGGAAAAGACGCCCTGCTGTCCTCCCTGTCCACGCTGTTCGATGAGAAGTACCAGGCCCTCACGGAGACCATTCCCCCGGAGATGGACAGCTTTGACAAGCTCATCTATCTCAATCATGAGCTGTTTTTTATGATCGAGAACTCGATCTCTCTGGAGCTTCTGGCGCGTCTGCTCTCCACCCAGCTGACCACCAGCAGCGAAAAGCATCTCATGGATCACAACCGCTACTATTTCCGGCTGCTGCGGCGGATCTGTACGGAGGGGCAGCAGCGGGGCGAGCTGCGGGCGGATATCTCCGTCAACGAGATGGTCCGGAGCTATGCGCTCCAGGAACGGGCGCTGCTGTATGACTGGTGTATCTGCGGCGGGAACTATTCGCTAAGCCAGTACGCGTCCCACCAGATGCCGCTATTTTTATCATATTTTAAAAGTTGATGTTTTTGATTTATAAAAAGTATAGACTATAGTCTAATAAAAACCGCTTGTGTTTCAATAATTTTTGAACACAGGCGGTTTTGTTTTTTATAAATTATACGAACTTGATTCTGTGTTGCAGTCTAATAAATGTCAGTGTATAATCACTTTTACTGAATAAAGGAAGGTGTTTGTTCCCATGAATTCTGGCAATATCATTCTTGTGGTCACCATTGCGGTGTATCTGCTGAGCATGGTGGGCATCGGCGTGTTCTATTCCCGCCGGAACAAGTCCACGGACGATTTCTATCTCGGCGGCCGGAAGCTCGGTCCCCTGGTGACGGCCATGAGTGCCGAGGCCTCCGATATGAGCGCTTATCTGCTGATGGGCCTGCCCGGCGTAGCACTGCTGGCCGGCCTGCCGGAGGCCACCTGGACCGCCATCGGTCTGGCCATCGGTACATACCTCAACTGGCTCATTGTGGCCAAGCGCATCCGCCGGTACTCTCAGAAGATCGGCGCTGTGACGATTCCGGATTTCTTCTCCCGCCGGTATCACGATGATAAGCATATCCTGTCTGTGATCGCGGCGCTGGTGATCATTGTGTTTTTCATCCCCTATACCGCGTCGGGCTTCAACGCCTGCGGAACGCTGTTTTCCAGTCTCTTCGGCACCAACTATTTCACCGCCATGATCATTTCCGCCGTTGTTATTGTGGCTTACACCACGCTGGGCGGCTTTCTGGCGGCTTCCACCACGGACCTGATCCAGTCTGTGATCATGACCATTGCGCTGATCGTGGTGGTGTTCTTCGGGATCCATGCCGCCGGCGGCTGGGATGCTGTGGTGGCCAATGCACAATCCATTCCCGGATATCTGAATCTCAGCCAGGGGTTTGACGCTGCCACAGGCACGGCGGCCTCCTATGGTCCCATCACGGTGATCTCTACCATGGCCTGGGGCCTGGGCTATTTTGGAATGCCCCACATCCTGCTCCGGTTCATGGCCATTGAGGACGTGAAGAAGCTCAAGACCTCCCGCCGGGTGGCCTCCATCTGGGTGGTGATCTCCATGGGGATCGCCGTGCTCATCGGTGTGGTGGGCAACGCCATGATGCACGCCGGCGCCATTGAGGAGCTCTCCTCGGCCAACTCCCAGCGGATCATCATTAAGATCGCGGAGCTGCTTTCCACCTACGGTTTCCTGCCTGCCGTCATCGGCGGCGTCATTCTGGCGGGTATCCTGGCCGCCACCATGTCCACGGCGGATTCCCAGCTGCTGGCTGCAGCGTCCAGCGTATCTCAGGACATCGCCCGGGATACCCTCGGCATCAAACTCTCTGACCGGACCGCCATGATTCTGGCCCGCTGCACGGTGATCGTCATTGCCCTGATCGGTGTGATCTGGGCCAGAAACGAGGGCAGCGTCTTTACCATCGTCTCCTTTGCCTGGGCAGGCTTCGGCGCGGCCTTCGGACCGGTGATGATCCTGGCCCTGTTCTGGAAGAAGAGCAACAAATACGGCGCGATCTGCGGCATGATCGCCGGCGGCGCCATGGTGTTCATCTGGAAGTACGCGGTGCGTCCGCTGGGCGGCGCGCTGGATATCTACGAGCTGCTGCCTGCGTTCCTGATCGCCATTGTGGTGAATGTGGCCGTCAGCCTGCTCACCAGCAAGCACAACATGGGCCAGACCCAGCAGGATATCGAGCATGAGTTCGACGAAGTCGCTGCCATGCAGGATTGATTACACATACAGAAAACGGACAGGCGAGTTCGCCTGTCCGTTGTTTTTCAGGAGGAGACCGGCCGGATGGGATGCCAGATACGGTTTTGCACCGTTCCGGTGTCCCTCGCTGCCAGATGATTCATAGTCGGTACCGTGACGATCTCCTACCTGTCCTTGGGGGAGGTAGGACTTCTTGTACTCTTTTTTGAAATCGAAGGGAATGAGGAAGTGCTCCTTTTTTAAAGCCTATTGTGCACACTTTTGACTTTGATTTGTTATTTGTGAAAACAGCTAGTCTATATCTATGTATTTTGCGTTAATACTTGGCACAGAGTCCTTTGATCCAAGAACTCTAGTCACCGTTGTTACTCCGGTACATTGGCCATAGATAGTAACTGAGTCGTCTGCAAGAATGCGATCCTGGCCTTCTTCTAATTCATATGTCACATACCATTCTTTCCCGTTTGCGCGAATACGATAGGAGTGCGCAGTTTCAAACAACGATGGCTCTAATACTTGAAGCACTTTTCCGGTAATGAATATGTTTTTCCCTTTATATTTATCCGGATTCCTTGCTATATCTTCATATTTTACAGACTCACATGAATTCTTGTATGATTCCTCAGATATGGCGGCAGTAACTCCAGATGACATTCCGGATGATGGTTTTGTTGTGCTTTGTGTTCCACCAGTTTCCGTTCCGGTTCTAACTACAAGCATGAAAAGTGCCGCAACGACAGAAACTACGACTAAGAGTATTATCCAAGAGTTGTTTTTTGTCTTGCTGTGTTGAGGGACCCGGTTATTTAAATATTGCATGGTTGAAGGATTAATGTAGTTGGAGGAGTTACTGTAGTCGGGTTTTGCTCCGATTTGCTTGGCTGACATTGGATTTGTTCCTTGTGCTGAGTCTTTTTGTTTTGCGGACGGGGTTCCGCAATTCGGACAAAAAGCGAAATAGCCAATGTCAGAGCCACATTTAACGCAATACAAAATAGAGGACTCCTTTCCGATGTTGTTTATTCCTGAATAATACAATAGATTTTACAAGCGGTTTTGCAAAAACGTGCTTTCGTCCGACTCACACATTAAACAGGAAATTCACCACGTCGCCGTCCTGCATCACGTATTCCTTGCCCTCGGAGCGAAGCAGGCCGCGGCTCCGGGCCTCCGCCAGGGAGCCGCACTCGGCCAGATCAGTGTAGGCCACCACCTCGGCCCGGATGAAGCCCCGCTCGAAGTCCGAGTGGATCTTTCCGGCAGCCTGGGGCGCCTTGGTGCCCTTCTTGATGGTCCAGGCCCGGCACTCGTCGGCGCCGCCGGTCAGGAAGGAGATCAGACCCAGCAGGGCGTAGGAGCATTTGATGAGCTTGTCCAGGCCGGACTCGGCGATGCCCAGCTCCTCCATAAACATCTGCCGCTCCTCCGGATCGTCCAGCTCGGCGATGTCTGCCTCCAGCTTGGCGCAGATGGGCAGCACCTGGGCATTCTCCCGGGCCGCCAGTTCCGCCACCTGATTGTAAAAGACGTTGCCCGAGGGATCGGCCACGTCGTCCTCCCCCACGTTGGCGGCGTAGATCACGCGCTTGAGAGACAGAAGGTCCGAGGTCTGCAGCACAGCCAGTTCCTCCTCGGAGCATTCGTAGGTCCGGGCGGTCTGCCCTTCATTCAGGTGCGCCAGCAGGCCCTCGAAGATCTCCGCCTCCCGGGCGAATTTCTTGTCGCCCTTGGCGGCTTTTTTCGCCTTGTCGATGCGACGCTCCACCATCTCAATGTCGGCCATCACCAGTTCCAGGTTGATGATGTCGATGTCCCGGAGCGGATCGGTGGTGCCCTCCACATGGGTGATGTTGCTGTCTTCAAAGCAGCGCACCACATGGACGATAGCGTCGGTGGAGCGGATGTTGCTCAGGAACTTGTTGCCCAGACCCTCGCCCTTGGAGGCGCCCTTCACCAGACCTGCAATGTCCACGAATTCGATGACGGCGGGGGTGAATTTCTTGGGATTGTACATATCCCGCAGTCCCTCCAGCCGCTCGTCGGGAACGGTCACCACGCCCACGTTGGGCTCGATGGTGCAGAAGGGATAGTTGGCCGCCTCAATGCCGGCGTTGGTAATGGCGTTGAAGAGGGTGCTTTTTCCCACGTTGGGCAGACCCACGATACCTAATTTCATATTTCCTACAACTCCTTGAAATCTGTTTGGGGATAAAGATGGCCGGTTGGCCATCTTACGCTGTTTGTTTTCTGAAATTATATCATGTCGGGCGCGGTTACTCAAGGATATTTCCACACAGAATGGGTTCTGTTTTTTTGTGTACGGGCGCCAATCGGAAGCGGGATGGCTGGTTTCCCTGATGATTTTCGTATCATGGATACAGATGATAGGAGGAAAGCGGGGTCCGCATGGATATTTTACGCTTGTATCCAGGAGAAAACAGGCGTAAAATAAGTCTGAGGAGTGTGATATCTGTGAAAAAATACGCAAACGTCCTGTCGCCCATTCGGGTGGGAAAGCTGGTTTTGAAAAGCCGCTTTGTCTCCGGCAACTCTTTGCCGCACTTTTTGCAGGGCCCTGAGTCCTGGCCTGCCGAGAGTGTCATCAACCATGTGACGTCCTGCGCCCGGAACGGCGCGGCCATCGTCACCTTTGCCGACTGGACCAATTTGGACCAGCGCAATTCCTTCAACGAGGATGGCCGCCGGTTTCCCATGTTCAATCTGGACAAGGATCCCAGTGTGGAAAACTACATCTGTCAGCTGGCGGATCAGGTGCATTACTACGGCTCCTATATCTCTCTGGCAGTGATGCCCTTTGCCGCGCCGGATCCCATGTATGACGTGTACGCGGTGCCCGCTGTGGATATGTCCGGGACCAGCAGCACCAACTTCCGGGACGGCCAGGTGGACTACAACGTGGGCGTGATGATGCGGGGCGGTCAGGCAGCCAAAGAACTGACCTATGAGATGATCCGGGACATCATCGAGCGCAACGCCCGCCGGGTCCGGTACTATCAGACCCTGGGCTTTGACCTGTGCACCCTGCACTTCGCCTACCGGGCCACCCTGTTCTCCCGGTTCCTTTCGCCCATCACGAACAAGCGCACGGACGAGTACGGCGGCTCCCTGGAGAACCGGGCCCGGTTCCTGCTGGAGCTGTGCGGCCGGATCAAGGAACTCTGCGGCCGGGATTTCCCCATCGAGGTGCAGATCACCCCGGAGGAGCCGGGCGGAACCACCATCGAGGAGACCATTGCGCTGGCGGGGCTCTGCGAGGGACTGGTGGATATCTTCCAGTTCCGGGCCTCTGACGCCAACAAAAACCATCCCACAGGCTATAACTCCAAGCTCCACAAGTATTACACCCTGGAGGCCTGCGCCAAAGTCAAGGCCAGCGGCACCTCCATTCTCTGCGAGCCCATCGGCGGATTCCAGAACTTGGACGACTGTGAGGACGCCATCGCCTCCTGTAAGGCGGACCTGATCGGCGGCGCCCGGGCGTTCTTCGTGGATCCGGACTACTATCAGAAGGCAAAGGAGGGCAGGGGCGAGGACGTTCTCCCCTGCGTCCGGTGCAACAAGTGCCATGTGCCGTCTTTGACCGGAAACTGGCTGAGCTTCTGTACGGTGAATCCGGAGTTGGGCATTGCCCACAAGCTGGACAAACTGACCCGGCCCGCCGGAGAACCGAAAAAAGTTGCCGTGGTGGGCGGCGGCCCCGCCGGAATGCGGGCGGCCCTCTACGCGGCGGAGCGGGGCCACGACGTGACGCTCTATGAAGCGTCCGACCGGCTGGGCGGGCAGCTCAAGCTCATGGATGCGCCGTCTTTCAAGTGGCCGCTGGTGAACTATCGGGAGTACCTGATCGCGCAGCTCCAAAAGGCGGGAGTGACGGTCAGACTCAATACCAGAGCCACACCGGAGATCCTGCGTCCGGAGGGTTTCGACGTGCTGATCGCCGCTCTGGGAGCCACCCCCAAGCTGCCGCCCATTCCCGGCGCGGAGAAGGCGAAGACAGTCTTTGAGACCCTGGGCCACGAAGCGGAATTTGGGAAGAAATGCGTGGTCATCGGCGGCAGCGAGTCCGGTACGGAGGCCGGCATTTATCTGGCCGAGAACGGACACCAGGTCACGGTCCTGACCCGGCAGGAGGGCCTTGCTCTGGACGCGACCCCTATTCACTACCGGGAGACCATCCAAGAGTTCTACGCGGCCCTGCCGAATTTCGACTTTATCCCCCATGCGGCGGCAACGGCCGTGGGCGACGGTTGGGTGGAATACAGGGACGAGGAGGGAGAGCTCCAGCGCATTGCCTGCGACAGTGTGGTGGCGCTGGGCGGCATGGAGGCCCATCAGGAGGAGGCCATGGCGCTGTACGACTGTGCTGGAGACTTCTACATGATCGGCGACTGCCGGGCCGTTGGCAACATCCACACCGGAACCCGGGACGCCTACTCCGTGACCCACCAGTTCTGATACAGATATCTGACCGAAAAGATGGATCAGATATCTGACCCGCCGCGACAACAGCAAAAACCCCTGAGACGACTGATATGCTCCCCCTATGAGAGACAGTGAAAGATAAAAACACTGTCAAACATAGGGGGAGCATTGTCATGCCTTTGAAGCAAAAGTTGGAAATAGAAGAAAAGGTGAGAATAATTAGAGAATATCTCCAAGGGAAGATTG
>JAFUFT010000093.1 GCA_017469795.1 Oscillospiraceae bacterium | reverse complement strand
TTCTCGAACGGGTTCAAACGCTTTCTACTCATCTCTTGTCCTCCTTTTTTCAGAGGTCTACTTTGAGATTTCCTTTGCTTTTATTCTACCAGTCGAGAGTGAATTATTCTATCCTTTGTGTCCACTTTTAGTATAGCAACAGAAGTGGTCTTTTTGCGCATTTTCCGTGAGGATTTTTACGACGAGAGCGATTACATCGACTTCTATGACAATTCTGATGATGATAAAGAAAAACAGCCCGCCGGCGAGAGCGACGAGCTGGAACTGCTGGAATATGATGATTGGATGGAAGCCGAGGACGACGAATCCACGGAGGAGTCGTGGGTGGATGAGGCAGTTTCCGAACCAGAAGTTGCGCCGGAGGATATACAGCCCGATCCGGATGAACCGGCGCCATTGGATACTTCGGCGGAGCGTTCCGGCAAGCTGCTTCGGCGGGAGATGAAGGCAGAGGCCCTCCGGCGCATGGAGGAGAGCGCCCGCACCAGAAAGGACTTTGAGAAGGTGCTTGCCGCCTGGGATAAACGGGAAGACAGTGCTGACAGGACGATTCGCAACCATTTGCAGTTCCGCGGAGATGTTCCCCTGGAATATGGGGTGACGGACATTATCGGCGCCAAGGTCTTCCCGGCGTGTCTTGGCCTGCCCACGGAACGTCAAATCTCCAGGGGGAACTTCCTGGATGTACTTGCCCACTGTCCCTATGAGATGCATGATCTCTCCGGGAAAGGTTATATCTGTGAAGCGGTTGACAGGTTGACTGAAAGCCACAGGGAACTTCTGTACTTCATGGGCATCCAAGGGTTTAGCCCCCAGCAGATGGCGTTGATCCGAGGGCAGACGGACCGGAATATCCGGAAGGTCCGGGATACCATGCTGCGAAAGGTACAGAAGCATATGTACATGAGACTGACAGAATGGATGGACTACGGCTACCAGCCCACACACCGGGAAGAAGCGTTTATCGCCCGATATGAAGCCGAAATGGAGGGAAACCATGATGAAGCTGTTTGAACAGAATTCCGCAAGCTGGGTGCGGTACAGTGACTATGAATGGAGAGACGCAGAGGACGGGCACAGCTATCTGGTTCCCGCTGCCGGAGCGGAACCCCGGCCTTATGATCCATTAGCCACAGGGGAACAGATGGTTCTGGACGCACTGGAGGTCGGCGGCTTGTTATTCCGGCACCAGCCGGAGAATGAAATCAAAGCCGCTATGCGGGAATTTGCCTGTAAATATGGCCTGCTGGGGATTATGACTGCATTGCCAACCACAGCCCGATTCATGGAAATAAACCATGTGGTTCTGCCGAAGAACGATTTTATCCGTGACCTCACCATGCCGGTGGAGGATTACATCCATCTGTTTTTCCCATTTGGGAAACCGGACCTCCAGAGCACCGAGGATGAAAACCGTTTCAGCACAGAGGACAAGTACGAAGTAGCCCTGTTCCTGACCTACGAAGGGTATCCGCAGGCTCAAATCATGAGCTTCATGAGGGACTACGGAGAGCGGTACGAATGGCAGGCCAAGGTATTTCGGGATTGGGCCTTTACAATGGCAACATCATTTCTGTACTATGAGGACAAAGACAAGGTGGACGAACACACGCTCGACATTTACCGACAGGGCATGGCTGCCTTCGACGAGAATGCGCCCACCTATCACATCGCCCTGCTGGACAAGCCTACCATGGTCTGGGATTTCCATTCCCTCCTGCTGGCGATCAAGATGCTGCTGTCCATGATGCTGACGGATGAGGAGCATCCCCTCCGGCTGTGCAGGCAGTGCCATAAGGCGTTTATCTCACGGTCCCCCAATACGAAGTTCTGCTCTCAGGATTGTAAGAAGAAATATAATGCAGAGCAGATGCGTCGGCGGTCATAAAACTACAAAAAGCGCTGGATTTCGGTAGCCGCTACCAAAATCCAGCGCTTTGATGTATAATCCTTATAAGTGTTCAATCAGGTAATCTCTGACCACAATCACCATACTGGCGCACAGGACCAGTATATTTCCTGCAATGATGCAGCCAAGGGCGATTCCGGCTATCCGCAGACACTCCATTCCACTGGCAAGGCCCATGATGGCACTCAATCCAGCGAGCACTATAAGCAGTATAGCAATTATGGTAATGATCGCATTTGCGATGCCAGTCAGGAAGGTTCCGCACCATTCAACCAAGGTCAGGGCAATGATGATGGGAATCAGGATCAGCTTCCGGAGGATGCTCCAAACGATCATGGTCACGGCCTCACACATAGATCAGGTCGGCCAGGATTACTTCCTCCGCACGGCTGCGGATGCTGTTCATATGGCCCACCCAATCCATGGGGGAATTGGCTTTCAAATCTTCGGTGACGCCCTCCGCCTTTGCCATCTGTGTGATCATCCGCTCAAGCATCTCCACAGCCTGCTCATTGATGTCGGCCAGATAGCTATCCAGCTTGCAGGTTGTCAGCAGGTTGGTGTAGCGGAAGGGCTTTTGCTCTTTCAGGTAGGTTTCATGTAGCCTTCCCCATTTCCCGATGGGTCTGGGGTCTGGCTCCGGCAGGGTGAGATTTGGATAGAAAATACCGTCAATCTCGGTATAGGTCCCGCCCATCTTCTCAAATTGACTTTTCATATTCGGCTCCTTTCGTGCGATTACCGTTGCAATTACAGGCTTATTCTCCTTTCCCATAACTGCATGTCATTCGCTACAAATGAGCCGTCGCAGCTATGATGTATTTGGGTGTCGAAAACTACCCTTTACATCATAGCTACTCATAGAACCGGATGGTCTTCCGGCTCAGGCCAGTGCGGTCGCTGACTTCCTTGATCTTCATGGGGGATACCTCCTTTCTGCTGTCAGTATAATCTGTTCCCCAAGGGCACAGTCAAGAGGTTTTGAAAAATAATTTGGAGAAACCGAAAGGAAATGGTATAATGTGGGCGTATGAAAGACAGGAGGGTTACTATGGAAAGAATCACAATGCTCGGCACAGGCCACGCCATGGTCTTTGACTGTTTCAACACCTGCTTTGTTTATGAAAATGAAAACGGGAAAATGCTGGTGGACACGGGCGGCGGCGGTCAGCTGCTGGGCCAGATGCGGAAGGCCGGGATCGATGACTGGGACATCAGCGCAGTCTTCGTCTCCCACCGGCATACGGACCATATTATGGGCCTGCCGTGGCTGTTCCGGGGGCTGGGCCGGGACCGGAAACTGAAGCTGTATTTCCACGAGGACGTGATGCGTACGGCAACCGGAATGATGGAGCTGCTGTTCCCGGATACAATGGAGAGCCTGCCGGAGGGCGTGGAGTTTATCACGATCCGGGACGGGGATACCGCGGAGATCCTTGGCCGCCACGTGGAGTTTATGGATCTCCACTCGCCGAATGTCCCGCAGTTCGGGTTTAAGCTGACGCTGGAGGACGGCGGCGCGATGGTGTTCCACGGAGACGTCCCCTTCCATGAGGCGAACCGGGAGCGGATCACCGGAGCGGAGTGGCTGCTCCATGAGGCGTTCAACCTCTCCACGGAGAAAATGGGACCTCCTCCCGGCGGAAAGGGCGGGCGTCCTCCCATGGGGAAGGGCGGCCCCGGCGCACCTCCCCCCGGCGGGAAAGGACCGGGCCACTCCACGGTGAAACAGGCGGCCTCCTATGCCCGGAGCCTCCGGGTGGAGAATCTGCTGCTGTTCCACGGCAGCGATAACGACATCCAGAACCGGAAGGCGGCCTATACGGCCGAGGCAAGAACGGAGTTCGACGGCCCGATCTATGTGCCGGACGATCTGGAAGTGATCGATCTGATTTGATAAATGAAAACCGGGCGGCTTCTGCCGCCCGGTTTTGTATTCAGGATTCGCGAACCAGCTTGTTGGTTTTCCACCACCCGGTCAGAAAGTAGACACCGCCGATGAAGAAGGGAACGTATCCGGCGAAAGCGTTCCCAAGCCAGAAGCCCATGATCCCCATGTTCAGCGCCACACCCATCAGCAGGGCCAGGCCCACCCGGCAGATCACGCCGTCCAGAAGACCCACACAGAGGTTGAGCTTTGCATTGCCGCAGCCGTTGATCAGTGCGAAGAAGGGGGAACGCATCCCAAAGCCGATATACAGCAGGACCGCCACGGGAATATAGGTCATTGCCATGTCCAGTACCTCCGGCTCCGAATTGAACAGGCCGAAGATTGCCCGGGGGAAGAACACAGTCAGCAGGGACAGCAGCAGGGCAAAGGCCATGTCGATGGCGAAGCTGACGCCGATGATCCGGGGCACCCGGTCGTATTTCTCCGCGCCGATGTTCTGGCCCACCATGGAGGATCCGGCGGTGGAGAGGGCATTGGTCACTACAGCAGTGATGGCGCCAAGGCGGTTGCCCACGCCGGTGACCGCCACCGCGACCACGCCGTAGGAGTTGATATAGGAATTCACAAACAGCATGGAGATGGAGATCGCTGCCGACTGGAGGCACATGGGAAGGCCCAGCTTGATCAGCCGGGGCAGGACCTCCCGGTCGATCCGGAAGCTCTCCGGGCGGAAGTCAAAGCCAAAGGACTGCCGGCGGCGGTAGAGGTAGATGATGGCCCAGATAAAGCTGACGGCCTGCCCGATCACCGTTGCCAGCGCTGCCCCGAAGGGACCCATCTTGAACAGCGCCACAAAGACCAGATCCAGAATCAGGTTGACGATCGTGGCCACCGCGATGAACAGGAACGGCCGTTTGCTGTCGCCCATGCCCCGGAGAATGGCAGAGACCAGATTGTATCCGTACATGAAGACCATGCCAAGGATACAGGTGATGGCGTAGTCCCAGGTTTCCTTGTAGCACTCCTGGGGAGTGTTCATCAGATGGAGGAAGGTGTTGAGGAAGAACACACCGAACACGGTCAGCACCAGGGCTGCGCCCAGAATCAGGGTGAACATGGTGCCGATGGTGCCCCGGACCCGCTTGTGGTTGCCGGCGCCGATATACTGGGACAGCAGGACCTGCCCGGCGTTGGCGAATCCCATGGCCAGAAACAGCGTCAGGTGCATCACGTCGCCGCCAATGGACACGGCGGAAAGGCCAGTCTTTCCGACAAACTGGCCGATGACGACCATGTCCACCATGTTGTAAACGGTCTGCAGCAGGTTGCTCAGCAGCAGAGGAAATGAAAAAATGAGCAGAAGTCTGGTGACACTGCCCTGCGTGAGATCCTGGATCATGGATTTTTCGTTCATCGGATCAAAGCCTCCCGGTGCTTGTTTCGAATGGTAAATATATCATATACCGAATTCGGAGAAATATCAATAAGAGACACAAAAAAGCATTCAGTTCACAATTTGATGTATGGGGATTCATTTCTGATACTATGCCAAATTGAGGAAAACGATTATAATTAGAACCATCAAAGATTTAGGAGGATACCAAATGCCCTATGTAATCAACCAGGACTTTTGCTCCTGCTGCCATCAGTGCCGGGTGGAATGTCCGGTGCATGCCATCACCTTCCGGGACGGAAAATATTGGATCGATCCGGAGAAGTGCATCTCCTGCGGGAAATGTAAAAAAGTATGTCACAACGGCTGCATCTCAAACCCGGAGAAGCCGGATCCGGCGCCTGCGCCCCATGATAAGGAGGTGCGTCAGTGCGACGTCTGCGTGATCGGTGCCGGCGCCGCGGGAATGGTCGCTGCCGCGAAATGCGCAGATCAGGGGAAAAAGGTCATCGTGCTGGAGAAAATGCACGAGGTGGGCGGCTCCGCCTGGTACGCCGCCGGGTTCCGGGTCCATTACTCCAAGCTCCATGAGGCTGCCGGCATCCGGGATAAGCGGGAGAAGGAATACAGCCGGTTCCTGAAGATGACGGAGGGCCACAACGTGGATCCGGAACTGCTGCACCGGATGTTCGAGGCCAACGCGGAATTCATCGACTGGATGATCGACGAGCATGATTTCACCTCGGCCTATCGTTTCGGCCAGACGCCCATGGGATTCGGCTTTGAGGGCGTTTTTGAGTGGGAGCGGGCGGGAACCCGCATCGACAAGATGATCGGCCCTGGCGAAGGCGGCTGGTGGATGACCACCCATCTGCGGGATGACCTGCTGAAAAAGGGCGGGGAGATCCTCTACAGAACCCCGGCAAAGCACCTGATTCTGGAGGACGGAAAGATCGCCGGCGTGCTGGCGAATGACGGCGGCGGAGATGTGGAGATCCGGGCCAAGGCCGTTGTGGTGGCCTCCGGCGCCTTCACCCGGAATCGGGAGCTGATGGCGCGGTTCCAGCCCATGTTCTATGAGGACGCAGGCAAACAGCGGATCCATGTGTTCACCGGCGCCGGCTGCACCGGCGATGGCATCACCATGTGCGACGAGATCGGCGCCGACATTGATTATGTAAACCGCCGGGTCAATATGTTCGGACCCATGCGCCATCCCTATCCCTGCGTCAGCCTGAACATTGCCATGGGGAGATCTGGTGAGATGTTCGGATCTCAGGGCAATGTCGTTGCGTTTGCCATGGAAAACAATGAGGTCTCGCCGCTGACCAAGGATCCCAAGTGGTACTGCCTGAAGGTAGTGGACGACAGGATCGCCGCCGACGTGATTGCGGACGAGATGCAGAAGCCGGAACAGTCCCCCGGTATGAACCTGAAAAAGTTCATGGAAAACTGGCGGGATGTCCTGGAAGAGGAGATCGCCTCCGGAGCTGTTTACAAGGGCGATACGCTGGAGGAACTGGCGGAGAAACTGGGCTGGGATCCGGAACAGTTCGGGAAAGATATCGCTGCTTATAATGAGCGGATCAAGACGGAGAAGCCCATGGCGGGCGGACCGCCTCCGATGATGATGGACGAAGAGGACGAGGAGGAAAAGGGCGGCATGCCGCCCATGTTCGGGCCTCCGAAGAAGCGGCAGCCCATCGAGCAGGGACCCTTCTACGCGCTCCGGCTGGGACTGTTCCACGAAAACGCCATCGGCGGCATGACCATCAACAAAGACGCCGCTGTTTTGAAGGGCGGCGAGCCGATTCCCGGCCTCTTTGCCGCGGGCGACACCACCCGGGGCATCATGATCCCCGGCGACATCGGCGTCGGTTACATCGAGATGGTGTTCACTGCGCTGACCCAGGCCCTCAACGAGGGATACATTGCCGGCGTTTCCGCCGCGGAATACGCGCAATAAAGAAAGGACTCCCCCATGTGTGCAGACATGGGGGAGTTTCTTATATATGTAGCACGTGTATGGGGAACACGTTCAGGAGAATCGAAAGATTATGTTCTCGAAATCGGATGGAGTTTGATATTCACGCTCCCGGTCAGCCGCCGCGGTACTGTCGGCACATCCGGGAATATTTCCCCGGCAATCAGCACTGCCGCCGTAATTACTGTTTTCATTATATGGGGAAGTTGTGAATGACGTATGAACGGGGATAAAACAAAGTTTGAATAATTCCCGCTGTGGAATCTATTGCGTACAGGGGAAATTTGTGATAAGATAGACAAAACTTTATTACTTTATTCAGATAAAATATCTAAGGGAGGAATCACCATGGGAATGACCATGACCCAGAAGATCCTGGCGGCCCACGCGGGAAAGGACTATGTCTGTCCCGGAGAGCTGATCGAGGCAAAGCTGGACCTGGTGCTCGGAAACGACGTGACTACGCCGGTGGCCATCACAGAGTTTGAGAATGCCGGTTTTACCAAAGTGTTTGACCGGGACAAAATCGCCATTGTCCTGGACCATTTCACACCCTGCAAGGACATCAATGCGGCCAAGCTCAGCCAGCAGGCCAGAAATTTCGCAAAAAAGCATCAGATCACCAATTTCTTTGACGTGGGCACCATGGGCATCGAACATGCCCTCCTGCCGGAAAAGGGACTGATCGCGGCGGGAGAGTGCTGCATCGGAGCAGACTCCCATACCTGTACCTACGGCGCCCTTGGCGCATTTTCCACGGGTATCGGCTCCACAGATATGTGCGCGGGCATGGCCTCCGGCCGGGCCTGGTTCAAGGTTCCCTCCGCCATCCGGTTTTACCTGACCGGGGAGCTTCGGCCCTGGGTCTCCGGCAAGGACGTGATCCTGCACATCATCGGCAGGATCGGCGTGGACGGCGCCCTCTACAAATCCATGGAGTTTGCCGGACCGGGTGTCGCGTCCCTTTCCGTGGACGACCGGTTCACCATTGCCAACATGGCCATCGAGGCCGGCGCCAAGAACGGCATCTTCCCGGTGGATGAAAAGACCGTGGAGTACATGAAGGATCGAGTCAGCCGTCCCTACACCGTCTTTGAGGCGGACCCGGACGCGGAATACGAGAAGACCATCGAGATCGATCTCTCCGCCATCGAACCCACGGTATCCCTGCCCCATTTGCCCAGCAACACTAGAACGGTGAAGGAAGTGTCGGGCATGGAGATCCAGCAGTGCGTGATCGGCTCCTGCACCAACGGCCGGATCTCCGATCTGCGGATTGCCGCAAAGGTGCTGGAGGGCCGCCATGTGGCGGACTATGTCCGGTGTATCGTGATCCCCGCCACCCAGGAGGTCTATATGCAGGCCCTGAAGGAGGGACTGGTGGAGACGTTCATCCACGCCGGAGCGGTGGTTTCCACACCCACCTGCGGTCCCTGCCTGGGCGGCCATATGGGTGTTCTGTACGAGGGAGAGCGAGCCATCTCCACCACCAACCGGAACTTCGTAGGCCGGATGGGCCATGTGAAGAGCGAGGTCGTGCTGGCCTCTCCCGCGGTGGCGGCGGCCTCCGCGGTGAAGGGAACCATCTGCACGCCGGAAGATCTGTGAGAGGGGAGGAATTACAATGAAAATTTCAGGCAACGTACATAAATACGGCTCCAACGTGGACACCGACGTGATTATTCCCGCCCGGTATCTGAACGTGCCGGACCATGCGGCCCTGGCCTCCCACTGCATGGAGGACATTGACGCGGAATTCCCCAAGCGGGTACAGCCCGGGGACATCATGGTGGCGGACTGGAACTTCGGCTGCGGCTCCTCCCGGGAGCATGCCCCCATCGCCATCAAGGCCAGCGGTATCGCGGTGGTTATCGCCTCCAGCTTTGCCCGGATCTTCTACCGCAACTGCATCAACATCGGCCTGCCCATCATGGAGTGCCCGGAGGCGGCCGAGGGAATCGAAGCGGGGGACAAGGTGTCTGTGGATTTTGACAGCGGCGAGATCGTCAACGAGACCAAGGGCAAGACCTATCATGCCGCCGCCTTTCCGGCCTTTATCCAGGATATCATCAATGCCGGCGGGCTGCTGAATTCCCTGAAGGCCCGGGGCCTGGCGGAGTAAGGAGAAACGAAGTATGGACTTTAAAATCGCATTGATCCGGGGCGACGGCATCGGCCCCGAGGTGGTGAACGAGGCCGTGAAGGTCCTGGACCGGATCGGAGAGAAGTTCGGCCACAGCTTTACCTATACCGACGTGCTGCTGGGCGGCTGCGCCATCGACGCCTGCGGCAAGCCCTATCCCGACGGAACGACAGAGGCCTGCAAGGCCTGCGACGCGGTGCTGCTGGGCGCTGTAGGCGGACCCAAGTGGGGCGCCGGGGCGGTCCGGCCGGAGCAGGGCCTTCTGGCAATCCGAAAGGAGCTGGGACTCTACGCGAATCTGCGTCCCGCTTCTCTGCGTCCCGCGTTGGCAGACGCCTCCCCCCTGAAACCGGAGACCACCGCCAAGGGCATCGACCTGATGATGGTGCGGGAACTCACCGGCGGCATCTATTTCGGCAAGCGGGACCGGTATGACACCGAGGACCGGGGTGTGGAGTGCACGGACCTGATGGCCTATTCCGAGAAGGAGATCGAGCGGATTGGCCGCCGGGCCTTTGAACTGGCCCGTATGCGCCGGAAGAAGGTTACCTCCGTGGACAAGGCCAACGTACTGGAGACCAGCCGCCTGTGGCGCAGCGTCATGCACCGGCTCGCCGAGGAGTATCCCGACGTGCAGTATGAGGATATGCTGGTGGACAACACCGCCATGCAGATCGTCCGGGATCCGAGCCAGTTTGACGTGGTGGTCACGGAGAATATGTTCGGCGACATCCTTTCCGACGAGGCCTCCATGGTGACCGGCTCCATCGGCCTGCTGCCCTCGGCCTCCATCGGCGACACGGCGCCGGGCCTGTATGAACCCATCCACGGCTCTGCGCCGGATATTGCCGGCCAGAACAAGGCCAATCCCATTGCCACAATCCTGTCGGTGGCGATGATGATGCGGTATTCCTTCCAGCTTCCCGCGGAGGCGGACGCCATCGAGACTGCGGTGGACGCAGTTCTGGCGGAGGGGTGGCACACAGCCGACATCGCCGGAGAAGGAGACCCCGTCGGTACCGTGGAGATGGGCCGTCTGATCTGTGAGCACATCTGAACCTGCCGGGCGTACTGCAAGATGTATTTGCGGTACGCCCGTTTTCTGCTTGCAGGGAAAAATGCAAAAAGAGAATTAAAGGGAGAAAGATGAAAGAATCACTGCAATGCAATTTGGTGAAAATGAATTATTTGAATTTGAATTTTGCAAAAAATAAGTTAAAATTCGGTTAAAACGACAAAAATAAAAGAAAAACAGAAAAGCAAAGGAAAAATACTTGCATTTTTGACGGTGCTGACATATAATGTGGCATAGATTGCTTGTATGTGACATTTGTATCGAGGTAAGGAGAGAAACTGAATGAAAGCACTATCCAAACTTGCATCCGGCGTACATGCGTCCTCCACGCTGGCCATCGACGCGCTCTACAAAAGCATGAAAGCGCAGGGCATCGACGTGGTGGGATTCGGCGCAGGAGAGCCTGACTTTCCCACACCGGATAATATCAAAGAAGCGGGGATTCGTGCGCTGCACGAGAACAAGACGAAGTATACGCCCGCTTCCGGTATCGTGGAGCTCAAACGGGCGGTGTGCTATCGGATGAAAGAGGATTGCGGCCTTGACTATCAGCCGGAGAACGTGCTGATTGCCTCCGGCGCGAAGCATAATGTCTATCTGGCGGTACGGGCGTTGGTGGATCCGGGCGACGAGGTGGTCATTCCGGCCCCCTACTGGGTCTCTTACAGTGAGATCGTCCTGATGTGCGGCGGCGTGCCCGTGGTGGCGCAGACCCGGGAGACTGATGAGTTCAAGCTCACGCCTGAAGAGCTGGACGCGGCCATTACCGAGAAGACGAAGTGCGTTATTTTCAACAGTCCCTCCAATCCCACCGGTATGATGTACACCAAGGAGGACCTTCGCAGCCTGGCGGACGTGTGCATCAAGCGCGACATCTATATCATCGCCGATGAGATCTACTATAAGCTGGTATACGACGGCCGGGAGTTCGTATCCATCGCCGCACTGGGCGAGGACGTGAAGGAACGGACCATCGTCATCAACGGCGTCTCCAAATCCTATGCCATGACCGGCTGGCGCATCGGGTATTCTCTGGCGCCGGCGGCCATCACCAAGGTCATGTCCAACTTTGTCAGTCATTCTACCGGCGCTCCCGCCACCATGGCCCAGTGGGCTGCGGTGGAGGCGCTCACCGGTCCCCAGGATACGGTAGAGATTATGCGTCAGGCCTTTGAGGAACGGCGGAATTATATGGTCCAGCGCTGTAACGCCATCGAGGGGGTTTCCTGCCTGAACCCGGAGGGCGCGTTCTACATCATGATGAACATCAGCAAAGTGCTGGGCCGCTCTGTGGACGGAGAGGTCATCGATACCTGCGACAAATTCGCGCAGCTGCTTCTGGAAAAGGGGCTGGTCGCGGTGGTACCGGGCAGCGGTTTTGATGCGCCGAACTACGTCCGCTGGAGCTATGCCACCTCCATGGAGAACATCAAGGAGGGCATGGACCGGCTGGAAAAATTCCTGGCGACGGTCCGGTAACATAACCATTGAGGATCCTTCTTCCGCCGGAAGAGGGATCCTTTCCCTGTCTTTGGCTCTTTTTATCGGAAAACAGGCAAATTAGGTCTGGAAAAACCCGGGGAAATACGATATAATATATCGTCATCTTTTTCCGCAGAATGCTGCGGTGCATAATCAGGATCGAAAGGAATGATCGTTATCAGTACTTCCGTATATGAGAGCCCTCTCTCCTCCCGCTATGCCAGCGCGGAGATGCTCTATCTGTTCTCCCAGGACAAGAAGTTCACCACCTGGCGGCGGCTCTGGATCGCCCTGGCCCGGGCAGAGATGGAGCTTGGCCTCCCGATCACACAGGAACAGATCGACGAGCTGGAGGCATTTAAGGACGATATCAACTACGATGTGGCCCGGGAAGAGGAAAAACGGCTGCGCCATGACGTGATGGCCCATGTCCACGCCTACGGACAGCAGTGCCCCAAGGCCATGCCGATCATCCATCTGGGCGCCACCTCCTGTTACGTGGGAGACAACACCGACGTGATTCTCATGCGGGAGGGATTGGAGCTGATCCGCAAGCGTCTTGTGAACGTGATCAAGGTCCTGTCCGACTTCGCGGCGGAGCGCAAGGCGGAACCAACTCTGGGCTTTACCCACTATCAGCCCGCCCAGCTTACCACCGTGGGCAAGCGCACTACCCTTTGGATCAATGAGCTTCTGATGGATCTGGAGGAAGTGGAGTTCCGCCTGGGGACCCTGAAGCTGCTGGGCAGCAAGGGAACCACCGGTACGCAGGCATCCTTCCTGGAGCTCTTCGACGGAGACCATGGGAGGGTCAAGGCGATGGAGGAAAAGATCGCCGCAGAGATGGGCTTTGACGGTGTGGTGCCGGTATCCGGACAGACCTATTCCAGGAAGATGGACTCCGGCGTGATCTCCACGCTAGCCGGGATCGCCCAGTCTGCCAGCAAGTTCGCGAACGACATGCGGCTCCTTGCCCACATGAAGGAGATCGAGGAGCCCTTTGAGAAGAACCAGATCGGCTCCTCCGCCATGCCCTACAAGCGCAACCCCATGCGCTGCGAGCGGATCTGTGCCCTGGCGCGCTATGTGATGGCCGATGTGATGAATCCCCAGATCACCGCTGCCACCCAGTGGTTTGAGCGGACGCTGGACGATTCCGCCAACAAGCGTCTGAGCGTTCCGGAGGCGTTCCTGGCAGTGGACGCGATCCTCGGGATCTATCAGAACGTGGCTTCCGGCCTGGTGGTCCACAGCAAGGTCATTGAGAAGCACATCCTGGAGGAGCTGCCCTTCATGGCCACCGAGAACATCATGATGGACGCGGTGAAGCGGGGCGGCAACCGGCAGGAGCTCCATGAGGCCATCCGGGTCCACTCCCTGGAGGCCGGCCGAAACGTCAAGGATCTGGGCCTGCCCAACAATCTCATTGACCTGATCGCGGCGGACCCGATGTTCGGCATGACCAAGGAGGAGATCACCGCCCATCTGGAGCCCTCCCGTTATATCGGCCGGTGCCCGGAGCAGGTGGACGAGTTCCTGGCGGCGTGCGTCGCCCCGATGCTGGAGAAGTACGCCGGACTGCTGGACAATGCGGAGATCGAGCTGAAAGTCTGACGGTTTTTCATTGACTTTACCTATATTTGCATATATAATGAATCCTACATGTGAAAAAAGCCGAAAGTTGGCTTTGTAGGTTTAGGAGGCAAGTAGAAACCATGAAAAAGAGTATCATCACCTATGTGATCGTCATCGCGCTGATCGTGCTGATGGCCTCTACAGCGGCGTTTGGTCTGGATCTGGGCTTCACGAAGATCCCCAGTCTCCGGCAGGGCGTCACGCTGGGCCTGGATCTGGTGGGCGGATCGGAGATCACCTATGAGGCGGTCATCCCCTCCGGCACATCGGAGTCCGACGTAAGCAACGGAATGGGCGCCGCCATCACCATGCTCCGGCAGCGGCTGGACAGCCTCGGCTATTCCGAGGCCACCGTTACCAAGCAGGGAAATGACCAGATCGTGGTGGATATCCCGGCGGTGGACAACCCGGAGGAGGCTGCGGCACAGATCGGCACGACAGCCGTTGTGGAGTTCCGTACTTCCGATTATGACGAGGCCGCCGGCACCGGCATGGTTCTCACCGGCACCGGCATTTCCGCCGCCCGTGCAGAGTACAGCCCGGTGGATGAGACCGGCGTGCAGCAGTGGCATGTGGTGCTGGAGTTCACCAGCGAGGGTCAGAAGCAGTTCACGGAGATGACCAAATATGCGGCCAACAAGGCAAGCGGTGAGAACTATGTGGCCATTTATCTCGACGACACCGTGATCTCCCAGCCTCAGGTCAGCTCCGAGTTCAAGAACACGGGCATCGATTCCGATACCGCGATCATCACCCTCGGATCCGACACCGGCTCGGAGTACGCCAACTACCTGGCGGACATTATTTCTGCCGGTAAGCTGCCCTTTGCGCTGGAGAACGTGAAGATGGAGAGCGTCGGCGCCTCTCTGGGTGAGAGAAGCCTTTCCACCTCCCTTCTGGCGGGAGCCATCGGCATCTGCCTGGTGATCCTGTTTATGATCGTGTTCTACCGCGTTCCCGGCGTGGTGTCCAGCATCGCGCTGCTGTTCTACTCCACACTGTTTATGGTCGTGGTCTCTGTGACCCGGCTGAACCTGAGCCTGCCCGGCATCGCCGGTATCATCCTGACCATCGGTATGGCTGTGGATGCCAACGTGATCATCTTTGAGCGAATCAAGGAAGAGATCAACAACGGCAAGACCATCCGGGCCGCCATCGACGCCGGATACAAGAACGCCATGAGCGCCATCATCGACTCCAACGTGACCACCATCATCGCCGCTGTGGTGCTCTGGTGGCTGGGCACCGGCACGACGGTGGGCTTTGCCAAGACGCTGTTCATCGGCGTAGTCCTGAGCATGATCGTCATGCTGTTTGTGAGCCGCTTTATGATGAAGGCCCTTGTGCCCATGAAGGTCACAAATCCTGGGCTCTACGGCGCGAAATCCGCAGAAAAGGAGGAGAACTGAGATGTTTGCAAATAAAGAATTCAGCTTTGTCGGGCATTTTAAGATTTTCCTCATCGTTTCCGCCATCCTGGTCGTCACCGGCGTGGTCGGACTTGTGACCCTGCCCTTCGGGCTGAACCTGTTCAACATGGACGTGGATTTCCTGGGCGGCGTCACCATGACCTATGACCTGGGACAGCAGGTGGATACCGGCGCGGTGGAAGACCTCGCGTCCGGAATCCTGGAGGGAAAGCTCTCCTCCGTTACCACCTCCGGCAGCACCGGAACTCAGGTGGTCATCAAATCCCTGTTTGTGGACGTTGACGTCCGCAACCAGCTCACCGACGCGATCCAGGAGACCTATCCGGACGCCTCGGTGGTGTCCTCCAGCTCCGTCTCCGCCTCCGTCAGTGAGGATCTGCGGAACTCTGCGGTGATTTCCGCTCTGGTCGCGGTGCTGTGCATGCTGGTGTATATCGGCATCCGGTTTGACTTCCGGTCCGGCCTGGCGGCGGTTTGTGCCCTGTGCCATGATCTGCTGGTGATGCTCTCCGCGTATATTATCTTCCGGATCCCCTTCAACATCAACTTCATTGCCGCCGCTCTGACGATCCTCGGTTACTCCATCAATGCCACCATTGTGGTCTTTGACCGGGCCCGGGAAAACGCCAAGGCGAATCCCAAGGCGGACTTCGGCGAGGTCATGGACCGGAGCATCTGGCAGACCATGACCCGTTCCATCAACACCACCATTACCACGCTCCTCACCATCACTATGGTGCTGATCATGGGCGTGACCTCCATCCGCAATTTCTGCTGGCCCCTGTTCGTGGGTGTGCTGGCGGGCTGCTTCTCCTCAGTCTGTATCTCCGGAAACATCTGGGTGCGGCTGCGCAGATGGAAACCCCGCAAGGCGGACAGCAAAGCCGCCTGATCTGATGCAACACGAGAGCGCTGCTTCTTCGGAAGCGGCGCTCTTTTTGCATAGTTCCCCCCGGAGCGGCATAGTCTGTAGGGCAGAGGAAAGGAGGTGATCCTTGTGCTGGAACGGACGCTGCCGCCGGATCTGCAGCGGGGCATGATGCAGAATGCCAGACGAAGCGAGGTCCAGGAGCTTCGCTTCCGGAGAGGGGGACCGGTGAAGGCGGTTTACAGCTGGGGGGAGGCGGTGCTGCCGGTGGACGGACGGCCATATCCTGTCACGGACAGGCTGCTCCGGGAACTGTTGGACCGGGCCACGGGGTTCTCCCCCAACGCTCTGCGGCTGGAGGAATCCGGCCTGTACCTGCCACTGGAGGACGGATGCCGGATGGGACTGTGCGGAGAAGCTCTGATCCGGGACGGGAAACTGACCGGCCTGAAAAAGATCGGCTCTGCGGCGATTCGGATTGCCCGGGAGCACCCGGGGATCGCGGAGGATACGGCACGGCGGATCACCGGAAACGGAAGGGTGGAGTCGGGTGTGATCGTTTCCCCGCCCGGGCGGGGGAAGACCACGTTTCTCCGGGACCTGATCCGGGCGGTCAGTGAAAGGGGGTTTCGAGTCAGCGTGGCAGATGAACGGCGGGAGCTTTCCGGCGCCGGGGAAGGCGGGAAACAGCTGGATCTGGGACCTTGTACGGATGTGCTCACCGGCTGCCCGAAGATTCAGGCGATTCCGCTTCTGATCCGGGTGATGAACCCCCAGGTCCTGGCAGTGGACGAGCTGTCCGGGCCGGAGGAGGTGTACCTGGCGGCAGATGCTGCGCGGCATGGGGTGGCAGTGCTTGCCACGATTCATGGAGACGGGGTCAGGACCCTGTCCCGGAACACCCGGGGCAGGATGCTGCTGCAAGGCGGCGCATTCCGGTGGGGCGTCACGATCCGGGCACTGGGAATCTACGAATGGGAAAGGCTGGATGGATATGTGGAAGGCGCTGGGGGCCTGCCTGGTGACGCTGGCTTCCGCCATGTGCGGATGGGCGGCGCGGCAAGGGATGCACCGGACGCTTCAGACCAGGCGGCAGCTCCGTCTGGCATTGGAGTGGATGCGGGCGGAGATGGAGATCGGGATGCCCACAGTGGCGGAGCTGTTTGAAACGGTGGGAAAACGGCTGAACGGCGAGGTTGGCCGGTTCCTGGAGGGGGCGGCCTTTGAGATGGCGGCTGTCTCCGGACGATCGCCGAGGACGGCGCTGAAGATTCGGATGGAGCAGGAGCCGGAGATGTTTGGCCCGGAGGAGCGGGGCCTGATTCTGGAGGTGGGCGGTTGCCTGGGCCGGTATGACCCGGAGGGACAGGCCCGTGCGCTGCGTCTCTATCAGAACAGGCTGGAGCACCTGATCCGGGAATCGGAGGAAAATCTGCGGCGCCGTGCAAAAGCCTCCATGACGGCGTCGGTATGCGCAGGGCTTGCGTGGATCATCATCCTGCTGTGAAGGAGTACATATGGACATTGACCTTGTTTTCAAAATAGCCGCAGTGGGGATCATTGTATCCATCCTGAACCAGGTGCTGGTCCGGTCCGGCCGGGAGGAGCAGGCGACCATGACCACGCTGGCGGGACTGATCGTGGTGCTGATGATCCTGGTTCAGCGGATCGCGGCGCTGTTCGATCTGGTCAAAACGCTGTTCGAGTTCTGATGGAAACGGCCGGGAAATGTGCAGCGCTGGCCGTTGCCGGCGCGCTGGCGGCCATGATGGTCCGCCGGGACAGCGCCGCTTTTGCTTCTCTGGTGGGGATCGCGGCGTTGGCGGCCATGGGAATGCTGGCGCTGGAGCTGATGCGTCCTGTGATGGCGTTTGCGGAATCCCTGCGGGAGCGGGCGGGACTCAGCCGTGGCCTGGTGGCGCCTGTGGTGAAGACGATGGCCATTGGTTTTCTGTCAGAGACAGGGGGCAGCATCTGTGAGGACGCGGGAGAAAAAACCATCGCCGATGCGCTGAAGCTGTCTTGCGGCATCGCAGCATTCTATGTGCTGCTGCCTCTGATGCAGAGCGTACTGGATCTGATGGAGGGCCTGCTGTGAGACGGGCGCTGGTTTTGGGTATGCTCCTGCTGCTTCTAACCGGCAGAGCGTTCGGCGCGGAGGAACTCCTGGATACCGGTGAGGTGGAGAAGGCGCTGCCGGGGACAGCGGCTGAACTGATGGAGGGACGGTCCGAAAGGGATCCGGGGGATCTCTCCTCCGGGATCCTGCAGATCATTTCCCGGGCAGTGGAGCGGAGCGGTGGCGCGGTCCGGACCGGGATGGCCCTCTGCTGTCAGATCCTGGCGGTGGTGATCCTCACGGCGGTGGTGCGGGGGACCGGCGGGTCCCTGTCGGGGCGGGCAATGTCGCTGGCGGGCGCGCTGGCGGTCGGCGGAATCTGCGCCGGACGGATCTCGGGATTCTTTGCCCAGGCGGCGGATACGGTGGACGCCATGGCGGCTTTTTCCGGATTCCTGTTTTCCGGACTTGCAACCCTGACCGCGGCAACCGGCGCAGCGGGGACCTCCGGCACGCTCTACGGGGTCACGGTCCTGATCTGCGGCGTTCTGACCAGAGCGGCCCAGCGCCTGATCGTCCCCGGCACCGCCTGCTATATGGCTCTGTCCGTAGCCGACAGCGCCATTGAAAACGGTACACTGAAGCCGGCGGCGGATCTGCTGCGGCAGGGGATGACCAGCCTGATGAAGTTTGGCGTCCTCGGGTTCACGGCCTATCTCTCGCTGACAGGCGTGGTCGGCGGCAGCGTGGACAGCGCCGCGGTGAAGGCGGCCAAGCTCACCATATCCTCCGCAGTTCCGGTGGTGGGCAGTATGGTGGCCGACGCCTCGGAAACACTGCTGGTGAGCGCGTCTGTCCTGAGGGGCGGACTCGGGGTGTTCGGTCTTTTGGGCGTGCTTGCGGTGAGCGTGCTTCCCTTCCTGGAGACGGGGTGCCAGTACCTGATGCTCAAGCTCACGGCCGCCGCAGCCGGGGCAGCGGGAGAGAAGGAGCTGTCTGCGCTCATCAGCGCCATGGCCGGAGCCATGGGACTGCTGACGGGACTGGTAGGGGCCTGCGCGGCGGTCCTGATGGTGGCCTGCGTGTGTTTTATGAAGGTGAGTGTGATATGATCCGGACCTATCTGATCCGGCTGACTGCGGCGTCGATCCTCTGCGCTCTGGTTCGACGCATGGCGCCGGAGGGGAGCGCAGGCGCTGCCGCCAAGCTCGGTACCGGGCTGTTGCTGTTGCTTGCCCTGATCCGGCCGATCGCTTCGGCGGATCCCGTCCAGGCAGCGGCAGAGGTGGCGAGAATGGGCAGTTACGATCCTCTGGCTGCCGAGTCCTTCTCTGCGGAGACGAACCGGCTGCTGTCCTCACTCATATCCGGACAGGCGGAAGCATATATATTGGACAAGGCCGGAGAGCTTGGCCTTTCTGTGCAGGCGGAGGTGGAGATGCGGGTCAACGACTATTATCCGGTCCCCTGGAGTGTTCGCATCCGCGGCAGTCCCACGCCGGCCCAGAAATTGGCGCTTGCGTCAGACATTGCGGAGAAGCTCGGGATCCCGGAGGAGAGACAGGAGTGGTGGGGTATGTGACAATGGACTGGAGACATATTTGGGAGAAATTCAGAAGGTTCCGGTATCCGGCACTGATCCTGACTCTGGGGACGATCCTGCTGCTGCTTCCGACAGGAGGCCGGGAGGCCGAGGTGGAACATACAGAGGCAGCGGAATCCTCCGGAACAGGCGGGTTCGATCTGGACAAGTTTACCCGGGAGGCGGAGACGCTTCTGTCGGAGATCCAGGGCGCCGGACCGGTCAGGATTCTTCTGACGCTGGAGGACGACGGGCGCCGGGAATACCTCGTGGAGCGGAAGGAAGCCCATGGTCAGGATACGGAGCAGACAGAAACCGGCGCTGTGCTCCAGCGGCGGAGCGGAGATGACCTTCCGGTGACGGTGACAGAAAGCCGGCCGGGATTCCGGGGTGCCGCGGTGGTATGCCCCGGCGGAGATAGTCCGGGCGTTGCGCTGGCAATCAAGGAGGCGCTGTCGAATCTCACGGGACTCGGCATGGACCGAATCACAGTAATCAAATCAGCTTAAGGAGGATATTATGCAGGCAAGGCTTTGGAAACGGAATGCGGTAGTGGCGGTGGTGGTGCTCTTTCTCTGCGCCGGAATCTATCTGAACTGGTCCTACAATCAGACAGGGGACGCAGCGGAGGCAAAGACGGCCTCCGGACCGGCAGAACTGGCCGATACGCTGGATACAAAACTCCTTGCGGAGGCGGCCCGGGAGGCGGACGCTCCGGAGGGGAGCCAGACAAAAAGCGTGGACGCGCTGACAGAGGATGTGGTGGTCCTGGATGAGACGGCTTATGACGCTGTTCTGACCGAGGCAGACACGGACACCTCCATGACGGATTATTTTGCAGCGATCCGCATGGCAAGACAGGAATCCAGAGACAGCGCAGCAGACCTGCTGCAGGAGACGATCGCCTATGAGACCGGCGCGGACGAGACCGCCGCCTCCGCCGCCTCGGTCCGTCTGGAGGAGATGGTGTCCACGGCGCTGCAGGAGGCGGAGATCGAGGGCCTGGTTATCGCCAAGGGGTATGAGGACTGCGTGGCCTACATGAGCGACGGCGCGATCTCGGTGGCAGTGGCGGCACCGGCAGAGGGCCTGACCGCGGAATCCGTGGCGCAGATCTGCGACATCGTTACCACCCAGAGCGACTATACCCCGTCCCAGCTGAAAATAATTGAGGTCAAGTGATTGTATTTTCCGGAAAATATGATACAATGAGAGAGAAATGACGGACGGCAGAGCCTGCGGTCCGGGACTGGAGGCAATTTCAATGAGCGATGCAAAAGACTATGTGGTGCAGCCTGACGAAAAGGGCACCATCAATATTTCCGAGGAAGTTGTCGCGGCCATTGCTGCGCTTGCAGTCAGTGAGGTGGAGGGTGTCTTTGGCCTGTCCTCCAGCTTTACTGCGGATCTCAAAGAGATGCTGGGAAAGAAAAATATGTCCAAGGGTGTGAAGCTCACCATCGAGGGCGACGTGGTCACGGTGGAATGCTTTGTGATCTCCACCTACGGCTACGAAATCCCCGTTGTGGCTGCCAACGTGCAGGAGAATGTGATCAGTGCCGTGGAATCCATGACCGGTATGAAGGTCGCGGCGGTCCATGTGGACATTGTCGGGATCTCCCAGCCCAAGGTGTGACGAAAAACGGAAAACTCCCCGCTGTCCCGAAGACAGCGGGGTTTTCCTGCTGTATGGAGTAAGGCATGTTTTCGGGCTTGAATGAACAGGAAGGATCGAAATGTTGAAAAAGCATATTGATGCGCTTAAAGCATACGTCATGGGCCATGTGACCCACTGGCGGGAATACGGTGTGACACTGCTAAAGTGGGTGCTGTTTGCCCTGCTGGTGGGGATCACGGTGGGACTGGCCGGCGCACTGTTCCATATGTGCATTGACCGGGCCACAGAGTTCCGGGAAGCCCATGGATGGCCAGTGTTTCTCCTGCCGGCGGCCGGTGTGATCATTGTGGCGGCTTACTCCGTGACCGGCATGAGCGACGACAAGGGAACCGAATACATCATCGGCGCGGTGAGAGAGGGCCGGATCCTGCGGATCCGCACGGCCCCACTGATCTTTTTCGGCACGGTACTGACCCACTTTGTCGGCGGAAGCGCAGGCCGGGAGGGCGCGGCACTGCAGCTGGGCGGCTCCATGTCCAATTTCATCGGGCGCCTGCTCCGGCTGGACGAGAAGGACGACCGGATCATCACCATGTGCGGCATGGCAGCGGGCTTTTCCGCGCTGTTCGGGACGCCGCTGGCGGCGGCCATCATGGCCATGGAAGTGGTCAGCGTCGGCGTGATGTACTACTCCGCCATCGTGCCCTGCGTGCTATCCGCGCTGATCGCCCAGCAGGTGGCGTTGATGCTGGGGGTGGCGCCGACGGCCTTCCGGGTGGAGGGTGTGCCGGAGCTGAGTCCGGTGGTCCTGGCGCAGCTGGTGGGACTGGGAATCCTGTTCGCACTGGTGGCGATCCTGTTTTGCGCGGTTATGCACACCGCGCCGAAATTTTACGAGAGACTGACAGGCAATCCATATCTGCGGGCGGCCGTCGGCGGTGCGCTCGTGCTGGGACTGAGTCTGCTGCTGGGCAGGCAATACGGCGGCGCCGGCGTTTCGGTGATTCAGGATGCCCTCAACGGTCAGGCCCGGCCGGAGGCCTTTGTTATCAAGATGCTGCTGACGGCTTTGACGCTGGCGGCAGGCTTCAAGGGCGGCGAAATCGTACCGGCGTTTTTCTGCGGCGCCACATTCGGCTGCTTTTACGGATCCCTGCTGGGACTGCCGGCCTCCTTCGCTGCGGCAGCGGGACTCGTTTCGGTGTTCTGCGGCGTCACCAACTGCCCCCTGACCTCCATTCTTCTGGCCTACGAGCTGTTTGGCGGAAAGGGACTGCCCCTTTACGCCCTGACCATCGCGGTGAGCTATATGCTCTCGGGCTACAGTGGGCTGTATCATGCCCAGAAAATCGTGTATTCCAAGCTGCGTCCGGAATACGTGAACAAAGAGACGCACTGACAGATGGATGTAGGTTTGTCAATGATGTGTTACACATAAGGAAAAGCAAATAAGACCTGTTTAGGAGATTGCCAATTAAGCGGACGCATGGGAAACTGATTATACTTACGGTTCCAAACCGCAAGTTGATTCTGGTAGTCCTGGAACG
>JAFUFT010000092.1 GCA_017469795.1 Oscillospiraceae bacterium | reverse complement strand
CCCCTGCGCAGCGAAAAAGCTGGAGGCCAGCCGCCGGAGTATCCGCAGCGACATCGACTTCGTGCTGACCTTTGAGGAGCTTCTGGGCATGCTGGAGGCAAAGGAGATCGACATCTCCGCGTTGGAGGATCTGCACAATGACAACGGCTCCAGCGCAGACGGCCGGGGCTTTGCAGTGGGCGGCGGCGTGGCAAACGCTGTGGCGAACTGCATCCGGCACCTGCACCCGGATCAGGAAACGAAGATCGAACGGGCGGAGGGACTGGACAACTGCAGAAAGATGATGCTCAAGGCCAAGGCCGGAAAGCTCAACGGCTATCTGCTGGAGGGGATGGCCTGTCCCGGCGGATGCGTCGGCGGCGCGGGAACCATCCAGCCCATCTCCAAGGCGGCCGCCGCGGTGGGAAAAAGCGTCCGGGAGGGCGGTAAAGCCCACGCCTATGACAGCGACTACCGCTCGGTGCTCCCCTCGCTTGAGGAGCGGTAGAAAATGTGCAGGACATTTCATCTGCTTTAAAAAGACGCACCAAGGGCGTTCCCGATCGGGAACGCCCTGCTTTTTCTGCGTCGATCTGGAACGGAACTTGCTGCTGTTATCTGTAAACCATAGTTTGCAGGAAGGAAGATGCGCCATGAAAGGTTATCCCACACTACTCTCTCCCATTAAGATTGGCAATCGGATTCTGAAGTCCAGGTTTCTCTATCCCTGTGCCCTGCCGCATTTCCTGCAGGGTTCCGAGAACTATCCCGGCGAGCCGATCCGCCACTTCTATACGCAGATCGCCCGGAACGGCGCGGCCGTGATCTTCTGGCATGATCTGTCCAATCATTTTCAGCGCCAGCAGAGCGGTGACGCCGGACACTTCGCCAACTACGATCCTGATGACAAGGGCGCCCAGAACTATCTGTGCCAGTTTGCCGAGCAGATCCATTACTACAACACGCTCCTGACCACAGACATTCTGGTGGATGTGAAGATGGGCTACACCGTCAGCGGCGGGGAAACCCACTACGCCAGAAACGCCGGCGCAACCGCCGATGCAGAAGGACTTCAGGGGAACACGGACCCGTCCCCGGAGAACGAAGAGGGCTTCCCGCCCATGATGTTCGCGCAGAAGACGATGTTCACCGGGCAGGACATCGAGGAAATGATTCAGGAATCGATCGACAAGGCGCTGATGTACAAGAGTTTCGGCTGGGACGCAGTGTCCTTCGACATCAGCCGCGGCCACCTCGGTGAGTTCCGTCAGGCCTCCATCAACCACAGAACGGATCAGTACGGAGGCAGCTTTGAGAACCGGATCCGTTTCCCGCTGGAGTACATCAGACGTGTCCGGCAGGCCATCGGCCGGGATATGCTTATCATCGTCAACACCGCGGGCATCGGCGCTACCGATGATTCCGGCCAGTCCTGGGAGGACAGCCCGGAGGAGTATCTGGAGTTTCTGCGGCGGATCACTCCCTATGTGGATCTGCTTCACCTGCGCGGCGACATTTTCGCGGAGGCGCCGGATTACTACAATCCCCCGGATCTAAAGTGCGCTGACCGGATCAAGGCTGCGGGAATCACCATTCCCATCTGCTCTCGTACTGGCTTTCAGACGCCGGACCTGATGGAGAAGGCGGTCGCCTCCGGCCGGGTGGAGATGATGTCCTCGGCGCATATGTTCATCACCAACGGTCCGAACCTCGGTCAGCTTCTGCAGGAAGGCCGGAACGATGACGTTGTACCCTGCATCGCCTGCGGCGTCTGTCAGGGGATCTCCCGCACAGGCATGTGGACCAGCCGCTGCTCGGTCAACCCCGAGCTTGGTATCGGATACCGGCTGGACAAACTGACCACTCCCACCGGAAGGAAACAGAACGTAGCGGTTGTAGGCGGCGGACCCGTCGGAATGTACGCCGCTGTGGAGGCGAAAAAGCGGGGTCACGACGTGACGCTGTTCGAGGCCGCCGGTGAACTGGGCGGTCAGCTGCTCCAGGCGGAAAAGCAGGATCTGGGCAAGCATCTGGATCGGTATCTGGACTTCCTGAAGTACCAGCTGAAAAAGCAGGGCGTCACCGTAAAGCTGAACGCCCGGGCCACAGCGGACACTGTACGGCCGTTCGACGTGACCATCATTGCCATCGGCGCCCATCCCACCCTTCCGGACATTCCCGGCGCCGAAACCGCTGTGGACTTCAATTCCGTGAACGTCTACGGAAACGAAGACCGAGTGGGACAAAACGTAGTGGTCATCGGCGGCAGCACCGGGATGGCGGAAGCAGGCGCGCACCTATACCGGCAGGGGCGTACCGTGACAGTCATCACCCGGAACCGCAGTCTCGGCCACGACCTTCAGGGCGCCCACACCAATCACGCGCTGCATGCGGCAGTGTCTGAAGGCTTCGGCCCCATGGGCCGCTACAAGGACGGTTTCACCGTCATCGAACAGGCAAGCACCACAAGGCTGGATCCGGGCAAGGTCACCTACCTGGACAAACATGGTGAGCTCCGCGAGATCGTCTGCGACACCATTATTGCCAACGGCGGTATGCAGGTGGAGTACAACGAGATCTGCGACCTGGCGAACGTCTCAAACCGCTATTTTCTGGTGGGAGACGCCAACAGCCATCACAACCTGTTCCAGGGCATCCGGGATGCCTTTGCGGCAGTAAACCAGCTTTAAGCGTCCGGCAGTACAACAGGAGTGTCCAAAATTTGGACACTCCTGCTAATTTTTAACAGGCTGCCGGGCAGTGCCCGACAGCCTGTCTCACCGCTTTTTAATTCAGAGCCTTGCTGTAGTAGCGGTCCAGAGATTGCTGCCGGATCTCCAGGCACCGCTCAGCGCCCATGGATTTCAGCGTTTCGACAAAATCGTCGAAGGTCGCAAGATCCCGGGCTCCGGTGACAAATCCTACCGCTTCTGTGGAGAGGTAGGTGGAGATATCGCTGTAATAGCCGTTGTACTCCTCTGACTCCTGTGCCGTCAGGGACGCGCCCATGGGGTAGTTCCAGTCGCCGTCGATATTGGAGGTCCATACGTCCATAGCGTCCAGCTGTCCCTGATCATAGGTTGCCAGCATCACCGTGGGATCAAAGAGACCGGCGAAGTTGTATCCCAGATACAGGGCCTGGATCGCTTCCGTGGTCAGGCCGTATTCATTATTCAGCACAACGTCGGTGAACTCCGGTTCTCCGGCGTCATTATACGTAAAGGAAACACCCTCCACGCCGTAGTTCAGCAGCTCCGACCCCTTGGGACTGTACCAGAAGTCCAGCCACTGTGTCGCCAGTTCCGGATACTCGCACTGAGTGGAGATGGCACCGCAGTCGTTGCCCACAAGAGAATCGGACGTTGCAATGTGGATCCGGTCGCCCTTGTTCATAACCGGGTTGGGGATCGCCACCGCCTCCGCACCCTCGATCGTCGTGTTGTTTTTGAACACGTTCACTGCATTGGCATAGCAGACCCAGGTGGCAGTAACGCCGTTGTATTCCTTTGCCTGGGTGTCGGACATATCGTGCATGGAGTAGAAATCCTCCATCACCAGGCCCTCGGCGTACCACTTGTGGAAGGTCTCCAGCATGGTCCGGAAATTCTCTGCAAAGGGGGAAAACTGCACCTTGCCGTCGATCTGGAAGTAGGGATTGTTCATAAAGTCGATCCAGTTGTACTCCAGACCCCATCCGCCGAACAGCAGACCGCCCATATCGCCCAGATTGTAGCAGGGGATCTCCACGCCCATGTTCTTATAGGCAGTGAGCATTTCATACCAGTCGTCATAGGTTTCGGGAATATCCAGTCCCGCCTGATCCAGCAGGTCTTTTCGGGTCATGTAACCCATGCCGCTGTAAATGTTTTCGGTGTTCAGGACGTAGAAGGACACGATATTACCCTCGTCGGATATAGTGTCCCGCATGGTATCCTCGTCGGCTTCCCTCGCCTGCTTATAGTAGGGCGCATATTCGTCGATCAGTTCGTTGAGCCGGATGAAAATGTCGTCCTCGATGGCCCCGTCAGCTCCCTTGGCGTACTGCTGAACACCCCAGTAATAGATATCCGCCAGATCCCCCGAGGCAAAGCTCAGGGAGTAGACCTCCCCGGTATTAAAAGCCGCCACAGGGATATAGTTGATCTTCACTCCGGTGATTTTCTCCGCCTCCTGCAGCAGAAGGTGGTTGTTCCAGTCCTCGTTCTCCAGCAGGCTGGTCACCAGAGGATATTCCCGATTCATATAATCGAACGTGATATCCTCCTCCGTCAGGGGGTAGGATACCTCGATCTCCCGCGCTTCCTCCACCGGTTTCGTTTCCGTCTCCACGATAGATGCCGGTTCCGCAGCCTCCTGTACTTCGGTTTCCTCTGCCGCAGGTTCCGCAGCGGCGGCCTCTGCCTCCGCCAGACCGCTGTCCGGGACTGACGCCGTATCCGGGGCAGGCGTCTCCGCTCCGCAGGCACCGAGGAGGGCCGCCAGCATCGCAGCTGCCAACAGCAGGGCCCATACTCGTTTCTTCATGTCTGCACTCACTTTCGCGTGATTCGATTCCGTGTTTATTTGCTGAGGTAGCGGTCATAGGCAGCCTGATAGATCTCCACGACCCGATTGATTCCCAGTTCCTCCATGGTGGAGGTGAAGGTATCGTAATCGTCCATGCTGTTATCACCCATGATGTATTTTGTGATCTCAGTGCCGGCATAGGTCAGAATATCGCTGAGCAGATTGGCCGCCTCGGCGCTCTCCTCGGTGGTCAGGCTGACGCCGCCGGGAATGGATGTGATGTCGGTGGCCTCCGGGGACCAGCATTCCACAGACGCCTCGTAGGCCAGCGGCGGATAGGCGTTGATCATCCGCATCACGTCCGCCTTGTAGGGACCGCCCATCATTACATATACCATCATGCCCATGCGCATTCCCATCTCATGGTTCAGCACGGCGTCCGTATAGCTGTAAGAGCCGTCGTCGTTGACGGTATAGCTCACACCCTCCTGACCGTAGTTGCAGATCAGAGAGCCCTCGTCGGAGTACATGAAGTTGAACAGTTCCAGCACCTGCGGGATGACGGCGCTGTTTGCCGCCACGGACCAGGAGTTCTCCGTGTGGCTGGGGTATGTGGTGTAATACGCTTTGGACCCCTCTTCCCGGAGAATGACCGGTACCGGGGTGATGTCAAACCCGTCGATCAGGGATGCGCCGGATTCCTCCGTCACAGGAAGCTGCGCCGCCTCCGAATAAAACATGCTGACATCGCCGTTGAAGATCAGATTGGTGTCCGTGGACATGGTCGGCCCCTGGCTGATAAAGTCCCTGTAAATCAGGCCCTCGGCATACCAGTCCGCCATGGTTTGGATGTAGTCCCGGAACCCCTGCTCCATGTGGCCGTATTTCACCTGATCCCCCTCCACATACAGCGGCGGATTCGCGCCCATCACGGAGGTGTACTCCCCGTAGACGCCAAAGCCGTCCACCAGATTATTCTGGATGGACACGCCGGAGGGTCCGATCGCCAGACCGCCGTTGCCGTCATTGACAAGGGCCGTCAGCACATCATGCACCTGATCATAGGTTTTCGGCACCTCCAGCCCCAGCTTGTCCAGCAGGTCCTGCCGGATGGCGTAGCCGGTATCATCGTAGTTGGCGTGGTCCAGTACGGAGAACACCCCGGGGATGTAGCCGTCATCCGTGGACACATCCCGCGCAAGGCTGGGGTCCGCGTCCATCAGCGCCTGAAGGTTCGGGATGTATTCCGAAATATACTCGGCAAAGTCGATGATCATACCGTCCTCAATGGCGGCGCCGCCTCCGCCGGTGTAATAGTTCACCGCGGAGAAGATGACGTCCGTGAAATCGTTGGCGGCAGCCATCAGCATGAAATTGGTTGCCGCGGTTTCCGGATTGGCGTCGGTAAAGTCGAAGTCGTATCCGGTGGCCTCCGCGAGCATCTGCCAGGCCAGAACATCGCCGGAGCTGTCCAGCCCCACAAAGCTCAGCGGCATCGTCGTCCAGACGCTGATCACCGTACCGTCGTTTGCAGGGAACGGGGTCAGATCCGGGTTTGCCATATAGTAGTTACCGTAAACGGGCTCTCCCTCTGGCTCTTCAATCGTCTCCGCGCTTGCTTCGGCTTCTGCGGGAGCCGGCGCCTCGGCAGCGGGCGTCTCCGTCTCCGGTGCCGCTTCCTCCTGCGGTGCATCGGCTTCAGACGCTTCTGCCGGGACAGAGGCAGAAGCTTCCGCGGGTTTAGCGCTGCCGCACCCTGCCATCATGCTAAGCAGCATTGCTGCCGCCAGAAACATGGCAAAAAGAGCATTCTTTTTCATGATAAAACTCTCCTTTCATAATTGGATCCTGTCTTTTTTGCAGCAAGTATGATGCCACCCGGCTCTATAATTCGCTTTCAAAGCAAATTGCGCATTCTGGCATAATAATTGCTGTATTATCATCAGACAGGCCGTCCGGAGGCACTGAACGCGATCAGGCGTCCGGCGCAGCCGCAACTGTGAATCATCCTGAAAGAATCGAGGAGCGTATAAGATGAAAAAACGATATGCACATCTGACTTCCCCCATGACCATCCGGGGCAAAACGCTCAAGTCCCGGCTGATCTATCCGGTGGCCCAGCCCCACTTCCTGCAGGCCAATGAGCGTTACCCGGCTGACCAGACTCTGAGCTTTTATGAGGAACGGGCCAGAAACGGAGCGGCCATGATCTGGATGCAGGACTGCACCGACATGACCCAGCGGAATATGCCTGCGGATGTGGGCCACTTCAACATGTACGACCTGAGCGACAAAGGCGTGCAGAACGGCATGAACCAGTTTTCGGCCAACATGCACCTTTACGGGACGCTTGTATGCCCTGAGCTGAATCTGGGCAGACGGATGAACCTTGCCTGCAACGACCCAGACTGGAACGTGCAAATGCCCCGGAGTCTGCCCGCCGCCAACGTAGATCCCAGCGTCATGCTGGACAAAAACGGAACCCGCATCCCCATCGCCCCGGGCCGGAATGAGACCCTGACCACCGGCTTCAACAAGGGATCTATCTATGAAAAGGGCAAAGCGCCCGCCGGTCCCTTTGGCGGTCCCCAGCGGTATATGACCCGGGAGATCATGGACGAATATATCGAGGCCACCATTGCCCACGCGAAGGAATACCGGGCGCTTTGCTACGACGGCGGATATCTGGATCTGAGCCACAATTTCCCCATCGGCCAGTTTCTGCGGGCCTGCGTCAATCACCGGACTGATGAGTATGGGGGATCCCTGGAGAACCGGATGCGGTTTCCCATAGAGGTGATCAAAAAGCTCCGGGAGGCCATGGGGGAAAGCTTCATTCTCTGCATCAACTCTCCGGTGCTGGACGGAGACTCCTGCGGCGACGGCATGACTCTGGATGAACTGATCGTTTTCCTGAAGGAGATTCAGCCGTACATCGACCTGTTCCATCTGCGCCGGCGGATTCCGGACCACAAAAGGCCCCCCGAAACCTGTCAGGGGGCCGAATACAGCGCATATCTCAAATCCAAGGGCGTCACTGTGCCCATTGCCATCAGCACGCCCTATAAAGACCTAGACAAGCTGGAGGAGATCATCGCCGGCGGGCAGGCGGACTTCATTGCACCGGGACATCTGTTCATCTCCAACGAAAACCTGGGGAGTATCCTCCGGAACGGCAACGGAGAGGATCTGAATCCCTGCATCGAATGCCACTGCTGCAGGGGAACCTCCTCCACCGGAGAGTGGGCCAGCACCTGTACCGTCAACCCGGAAATGGGACTGGAATACCGGCTCCACAAAATAAAACGTCCTCCGGAAAGAAGCAAGCGGGTCGCAGTCATCGGCGGCGGTCCCGGCGGTATGAAATGCGCCATGTATCTGAAGGACCGGGGCCATGAGCCGGTGATCTTTGAAGCCTCTGATGCGTTGGGCGGACAGATCAAAATGGCGAAATATCCCGAGTTCAAGTGGGAACTGCTGCGGTATCTGGAGTTCCTGAAGGCGCAGATCCAAAAGCGCGGGATCGAGGTTCGATTCAACACCCGGGCCACCCCGGAGATGATCGAACAGGAGAATTTTGACGCAGTCGTGGCCGCTGTCGGAGGCGTCCCGAAAAAGCCGGCCATTCCTGGCGCGGAATCCGTCTGCTGGAATCCGGTGAACATTTATGGAAACGAGGATCGGCTTGGCCGCAGGGTCGCCGTGGTGGGCGGCGCCTCCTCCGCTACAGAGGCGGCGGCATATCTCAGTCAGAAGGGCCATGAAGTAATCCAGCTCTCCCGAAAAGACTGCCTGGGCTATGACCTCAACCCCATCCGGATGATTCCCTATATGAACATCCTGTCCAATACCAGCGGTGTCGATCCGATCTATCTGGCCGTCACGACAGAGGTGGGCCCGGATCATGTGACCTATGTAGATCCGGAGGGCGTGTCTCACACCATCGAATGCGACGATGTGGTCCTTTCCGGCGGCATGTCCCCCTGTAGCGATCAGGCTGCGGCCTTTGCCTCCTGCGCGCCGGAGTTCTATATGATCGGCGACTGCCGGCAAAACGGCACCATGCGCAACGCGATTCGGGACGCCTTCGGTGCCGCCATGCAGATCTGAGTACCTGAATCGGGTAGGAGGGGGTGACTAACCCCCGTCCTCCCACAACACCGTACGTGCCGTCTTCGGCATACGGCGTTTCGGTTGGTCGTGGCCATTGACTTCCTCCATGATGCTGCCTAAACTCTTTTGACATCTATTCTCAGCTT
>JAFUFT010000091.1 GCA_017469795.1 Oscillospiraceae bacterium | reverse complement strand
TCGTTCCAGGACTACCAGAATCAACTTGCGGTTTGGAACCGTAAGTATAATCAGTTTCCCATGCGTCCGCTTAATTGGCAATCTCCTAAACAGGTCTTATTTACTTTCCCTTATGTGTAACACATCATTGACAAACCTACATATTATAAGAAACGGGCATTCACATTTTTAGGTATGTGACGGAACCGTGAACAGGTATTGGCAGATTGCATAAAAACATTAGCTATCTAACAGACAACATCCTGAAAATTCTTTTTCCGGTAAAAAAATGCTGACATTTGAAAAATCGTGTGATATAGTAATCACAATATTTTGATTTTCAAAGTATGGGAGGCATAATTGTGGAAGAAAAATATGGTGCAAAACTGGGGGAGGCAAAGCCCCTTCCGCTTGCAAACAGCGGCCTTTTGATGGTCGCGTTTGTGTTCATTATCGCAGGTGCCGGCGTCATGGGCTACAGCATCAGCAAGGGCGGATTCAACCCGGTCAGTATTCCGCTTCTGATCGTCGGACTTTTGCTGCTGGCCTATGTGATCAAGGTCCTTCGCGGCGGCGTTGTCTGCTACGAGAACGCGATCGTCATCAGCGAAGCGTTCAAGGTGACAGAAATTTCCCGTGAAGAGATCGCTGCGATTTTCTGGGAGCGCCCCGGCGCAAACGCCAGCAATGAAAAAGTGAGAACCAATGTTAACATTGCGGATATCATCATGGTTGGCGGCCGCCGTCACTATAAGATTTCCGACGGCGCTTACAGCAATGTGGAAGTGCTCGGTCTGTATCAGGACCGTTATAAGATCCCCATGGAGATCAAACGCTGAGAATAAAAACTCCGGACGGTTCAGCCCGGAGGTTTTTCTTGTCTTTCAGCTTGGTTTGTGATATGATAACCAAAATGCGGATATGGTGGAATTGGCAGACACGTTGGATTTAGGTTCCAATGGCATCGCCGTGCAGGTTCAAGTCCTGTTATCCGCACCACGCCATGGGATCTGCGGATCCCATGGCTTTTTTGGAGGTGTTCACGGATGAAAAGCCGGCTCCGGCAGACCGAGCCTCTGCTCGTTTTATTCTGCATCGCCGTATTCTATGGAATCATGAACCTGATGGGGATTCACTGTCCCATCCGTTTCCTGACGGGCATATCCTGCCCGGGATGCGGAATGACAAGAGCCTGGCTTTCCGTTCTTCAAGGCGACTTTGCGCAGGCAATGTCCTTCCATCCGCTGTTCTGGACGCTGATCCCTGCCGTTATTGTCATCATTTTCCAAAAACAGCTGTCCAGACAGCTGTTTTATGGATTGGTCTGGTGCTGGATCCTTCTCATGATCGTTGTTTATCTGGTACGTCTTTTTTTGATTGAAAACCAAATCGTCGTATTTGAACCCTGGAATGGCGCTGTTGTTCGGCTGTTTCGCAGTATGTTTTTTTGAGCGTCGGATCTGAAAGATCCGGCGCTTTTGCATAATTATCAGAAAAATGCAGATACTGTTTCCGAATTCAAAACAGGAGGGGACCGATATGACAGGAAAAGAACTGATGTACGTGGAAGATGTGCTAGGACACGCTTCCTATTTCCAGACGCAGTGCCGGGAAACCGCATCAAAGCTCCGGGACGCTGAGCTCAAAAGCTGCGTGGAGGATCTGGAGAAAAAGCACAGCCAGATTTTTCAGAGCTTTTACGGTTTGCTCTAAGAACGGAGGGACAAAACATGGATGACAAGAATCTGATGGAAAACATTCTTCAGCTGGAAAAAGGCGTTTGCGACCTGTATCTTCACGGGACTATAGAATCTGCGACTCCCAAAGTTCACCAGGCCTTTACAACCGCACTCAACAGCGCTCTGACGATGCAGGACACCGTCTACACAAAGATGTCCGATAAGGGCTGGTATCCGGCTGAACAGGCAGAGCAGCAGAAAATCGATGCGGTGAAGCAGAAGTTCAGCGCGCAATGCTGAAAAACAGGCTCCTTTCGGAGCCTGTTTTTTCCTTAAAGAATATCCATCGCGGCGCAAAAGCCCTCATAGGTAGCCTGCTTGACTGTCCTTGCCCGGACCGCATCACCGGTAACCACAAACCAGGGAGTGACGCCCCGCAGGGATTCGACGATGTCGTCATTGCTGCGGTTGCCGCAGCAGTAGTAGACAATGTCCGCCTCGGCAAACTGTTCCTTTCCGTCCTTGTCCAGGAACTTGACGCCATTGGGAAGGATCTCCTTGGTAGTGACGGAACAATCGAGGATCATGCCTGCCTTGTCCATCCGGGGCAGCAGGGCCTGACGCTGGGAGGGATAGCTGTCCTTGCACATCTCGTCCCTCATCTCCAGGATCTGTACCTTCGCGCCGCACTCAGAGGCGAAGAAATAGCCTGATTCGCAGCCGATGGCGCCGCCGCCGATGATGACGACTTTCTTGCCCTTGAGGGCCTCGATGTCTTTATATGCCTCCACCGCGTGCTTTGCATATTCCACGCCGGGGATAGGCGGAACAAAGGGATGGGATCCCACAGCGCAGATCACCGCGTCAGGATGCATCTCCTCCAGCATTTCCTTCGTAGCCTCGGTATGGAGCCTGATGTTGACACCGGCATATCTGCAGCGAGCGACCAGGCTGTCCCGGAACTTCAGCAGGGACTCCTTATCCGTGTCCACTTCGGTAAACCAGAGCAGCCCTCCCAGTTTGTCCTCTTTTTCGATCAGGGCCACGTCATGGCCCCGCTCGGCAGCGGTGACGGCCGCGTACATACCGGAGACGCCGCCGCCCACGACAACCACCTTGCGCTTTCCGGTGGGACGGGGGGCGTTGCGCCAGCGCAGCTCTCTCTGTCCCCAGGGATTTACGGCGCAGTGCCACAGTTCGGGAATGGGACGCTCGCCGGGATTGGACGCCAGCGGGTTGAAGCAGGAGCAGCGCAGGCAGGGTGCGATCGTGTCTTCTTTGCCCATAAGGGTCTTGTTCACGAAGGCTGGATCTGCGAATTGCTGCCGGCCCATGGCCACAAAGTCGCATTTGCCGGAGGCGATGGCCTCTTCGATCTGTTCAGGAGCGTTGAAACCGCCCACGGCGATAACCGGAACATGAACGTTTTTCTTTATGGCCTCGGCGAGGTCCAGGTTGCAACCGTGCTTATCAAACATGGAGGAGAACGCCTTGGTTCCCACATGATCCTGATAGTATCCGGAGGTCACGTGGATCAGGTCCACATGGTCCTGAATCAGTTTGGCGAACTCGATGCCGTCCTCCAGGGTCTGGCCGCCCTCCACACGCTCGGAGCCGGACATGCGGTATTCGATCAGGAAGTCGGGACCGCAGACCTCGCGGATCTTATCACAGACCATGATGGGGAAACGGGCACGGTTCTCCATGGAACCGCCGAACTCGTCGGTGCGGTGGTTGAAGCGGGGGGAGATGAACTGGTTCAGAAGCCAGCCGTGGGCACCGTGGAGACATACCATCTGGAAGCCAAGCGCCTTGCAGTTCCAGGCGGTCTCCGCAAAATCGTTGACAGTCTCCTCGATCTGCTCCCGGGTCATTTCCTCCACCTGAATGCCGTCCTCCCGGACGAATGCGGAGGGGCCAATGGGGTTCTTGTGGCCCTTGATGGTGTCGGGATGGTTCATGGCGCCCACATGGTTGATCTGAATGGAAGCCACGGCGCCATGGGCCCGGATGGCCTCGGTGAGTGTCATGATGGACTCCATGTTGAAGGTGGTCATGTTCTTCTCATAGACGTTCAGACCATGCTCATGCCGCCAGGCATAGGTATCGTTGACAAAAGACTCCGTCAGGGTGACCGTGGCAAATCCGCCCCGGGCTTTGGTCTCATAGACGTCGATGCCCTCAGGGGTGGGATAGCCGTGATCCACGATCCGGTTGGTGGTGATCGGGGAGGCAAAAACGCGGTTTTTGAAAGTCAGACCTTTGATGGTCATGGGTTTGAACATATTGGGATACTTCGCACAGGACATGAGGATCATCCTTTCTTCTGTTTGTGGTTTCAGCGTACCATAATTCCACATTTTTGTGAAGAAGGCACAAAGAAGTAAGGGAGTTACCTTAAGGTAACTCCCTTCGTTTTTTATAGGGATGAAGCATAAGATCATCCTCTTTTTTTCGATAACCATGCCACATTTCGCCCAGGGCGTCGATCGGCATGTTTTCCTCCTTCATCACGTTCCACCCCCATGCATAGACCTGATCGAGCAGTGGGATTAGCGAACGTCCCCGGTCTGTCAGCCGGTATTCTGTTCTCGGGGGCGTATCCGGGATCACGGTTCGGACCACAAGACCGTCCTGTTCCAGTGCCTTGAGATTTTGGGACAGGACCTTTTGTGTGATGGGGAGCTGTTTGATAAAGCGCGAGAAATTCGTGACCTCATCGGTATCCATCGCCTGAAGAATGAAGGGCTTCCATCTGCAGAATACTACACGCATCACATAGTTGTAGGGATCCTTCCGGATATCCAGAATCATATCATTCGTCGGTTCCATCGTGAATTCCTCCTTTTCTATCATGGTAACACAGTTCCCGGAAAAAATCACGCAGTTTCTTCGTCCGCACTTGCGGCATCCGGGAAAAGATATTATAATAACAAAAAAGCAGGGAGGATTGCATTATGCTCATTACATGTCCCGAGTGCGGGAAGCAGGTTTCCGATCAGGCTGAGTTTTGCCCCCATTGCGGATGTCCGAAGGATGTGCTGCTGAAACGGTATCGAATGACGGTATTTGATCCGGAGACGATGACCGGAAAAACGCCTGCGGATGATGTGGCGATCGAGGTCGCCACGGACTTCTACGGGGAGCTTCTGGTTTCTGAAGACGGGAGAGTGTGGAATTCCGGCGGCCAGATCGTGGCAGAGATGAAGTATAAATAAGGAAATTGCTATGACGGATCTGATCAATCGTATTTTGCCTCGTGTACAAAAACCCGCCCGCTATACCGGGGGAGAGTATAACGAGATCATCAAAGATAAGAACTCGACGGAAGTACGGATCGCGTTCTGTTTTCCGGACACCTACGAGATCGGCATGTCCAATATCGGTATGCGGATCCTCTACGGGATCCTGAACGAGATGGACGGTGTCTGGTGCGAACGCATGTTCGCCCCCTGGGGAGACATGGAGGAGGAGATGCGCCGGCACGATCTGCCGCTATGGGCGCTGGAGAGCCATGATCCCATGGAGGACTTTGACCTGATCGCCTTTTCCATCGGATATGAGATGGCCTACTCCAACGTACTCAATATGCTGGAGCTGGGGCATATTCCGCTGAAATCCTGTGATCGGGGCGATGATCTGAAGCATATCGTCTTTGTCGGAGGCACCAGCGTCTACAACGCCGAGCCCATGGCAGACTTTCTGGATTTCTGTGCGGTGGGCGAAGGGGAAGATCTGGACGTGGAAATCGTCGAGTGCTACCGATCCGCCAAACGAAGAGGTCTGTCACGCCGCGAGTTTCTGCGGGAAGTCTCCAAAATCCCGGGCGTCTATGTGCCCTCATTTTACCGTCACACCTATCACGAGGACGGTACGATCCGAGAGATCATTCCGCTGGACGGCGCCCCGGAAACCGTCACAAAGCGAATCGTGCAAGATATGGACGGCGCATATTACCCCACAAAGACCATCGTTCCTTCCACCCAGATCGTTCATGACCGGACGGTCCTTGAGCTGTTCCGGGGCTGTATCCGCGGCTGCCGGTTCTGTCAGGCCGGCTTCTGCTACCGGCCGGTCCGCCCTAAGAGCCCGGACCGGCTCTATGAGCTGGCTGTGGCTTCACTGGAAAACTCCGGCTACGACGAGATGACGCTCTCGAGTCTGTCTACCTCCGACTACAAAAAACTCGGGGAATTTGCCGACCGCATGCTGGACTACTGTATCCCGCGGGGGATCAACCTGAGTCTGCCGTCTCTTCGTGCGGATAACTTCTCTGTAGAACTCATGGAAAAAGTTCAGAAGGTTCGTAAAAGCGGACTGACCTTTGCCCCGGAGGCCGGGACACAGCGGCTTCGGGACGCCATAAATAAGAACGTGACGGAGGAAGATATCCTCAGGTCGTGTTCCGTGGCGTTTGCAGGCGGTTGGAATAAAGTGAAGCTGTACTTCATGCTTGGCCTGCCCACGGAGACAGATGAAGACGTGATCGGGATCGCGGAGCTGGCCTACAAGGTGCTCAAGGCATGGAAAGAACACAGCCCGAATAAATCAAGAGGCTGCACCATCACAGTATCCACCGCATTTTTTGTTCCCAAAAACGGAACGCCCTTCCAGTGGGAGGCCCAGATCACGCCGGAGGAATACCTGCGGCGCTGTGCGCTGCTCAAATCCAAAATGCCCAGCAAATCCATCCGTTACGCCTATCACCCCTCGGATCTGAGTATGCTGGAAGCCGTCCTGTGCCGGGGAGACCGCAAGCTGTGCGATGTACTGCTCCGGGCTCATGAGCTTGGCTGTAAGATGGATGGATGGACAGATTATTTCCAGATGGACAAATGGATGCAGGCATTTTCTGACTGCGGCATAGACCCCGCCTGGTATGCGCAGCGGGAACGGGGGAGAGATGAGGTATTTCCCTGGGAGACCGTTTCGATCGGCATTTCAAAGAAGTTCTTCTGGCGGGAGCGGGAAGCGGCCTACCGTTCCGAGATCACCCCGGACTGCCGCAGACAGTGTACCGGCTGCGGCGCGGACAGGCTGTATCAGGGAGGTCCCTGCGATGAATAGACTTCTTTTTGAAAAAACAGGGAAAGCAATCTACATTTCGCATCTGGATGCCATGGCCATGTTTCCGCGGATCTTTCTTCGTGCCGGACTGCACGTGAAATTCACCCAGGGGATGAGCCCCCACGCCTATGTCTCGATCGCGCTTCCCTTGAGCGTAGGGATGAGCAGCTGCTGTGAATTGCTGGATTTCACGCTGGAAGAGGACAATGTACCGCTGGAAACGCTTCCTGCGCGGCTCAATCCGTATTTTCCGGCAGGGATCCGGGTACTTGCAGCCTACGACAGCGACAGGAAGATCAAGGAACTTCGGTATCTGCGATGCACCGTCACTTTGGAATACGATCAGGGGATCTCCGACGGCGGATGCCGGGATATTGATACGCTGTTTCATCAGGATCATATCCTGGTGGAAAAGAAGACAAAAAAAGGACTTGCAGAGACCGATATCCGTCCCATGATCGAGTCGGTTCACATTTCCCGGATCAGTTCCGGAGAGCTTGCGCTGGAATCGCTGATCTGCGCCCAGAATCCGTCTCTGAACCCGCAGCTTCTGGTGCGGGCAATAGAACGGTATTTGCCGGAATTGGCACCGGACTTTTCCAAAGCGCATCGAACGGAAGTTTATGACGAATCATTTCAGGTGTTTCGATAGGACGAGTATATGAAAGAGAAAAGACTGGATTATGAGCTGATGCGTCTTCTGGCGATCTTCTGCGTGGTATTCAACCACAGCCAGGAGCGCGGTTTTGAACTGTATATGCTCGATGGCGTCAGCCGGGTCAATTACTGCGGATCGCTGATCCTGGGGATCCTGTGTAAAATCGCCGTTCCTCTGTTTTTCCTGATCTCAGGCGGTCTGCTCCTGCACCGGGAAGAACCGATCCGGGTCACGCTGAAAAAGCGGGTGCTTCGAATTCTTGCGGTCCTGATCGTATTCTCGGGGATCCTGTACCTTTTCTGGATCCGGTGGGAGTATGCGGAGACCCCAGGGATCGGCGATTTTCTCAAAAGGCTCTGGTCCGAGGGCATCTCTGCGCCGTACTGGTACCTGTATACCTATCTCGGCCTGATGATTCTCCTTCCCGTGCTCCGGCCACTGGCGCAGAATCTCAGCAATCGTGGGTTTCAATATCTCATTGCCATCCATCTTATCATGTTTGGGATCGCGCCCTCAGCAGGACTTCTCAGCGGCTGGGGCCCCCTGAACGCCAATCTGCAGCTTTCGCTGATGGAGCCGGAACTGTTCTATTTCCTGATGGGCTATTATCTGGCGCACCGTTTCCCTTGGGAAAAAATCGACCGAAAAGCACTCGGGATCTGCTGGATGCTCGCTGCGCTGTCCTTTGCGGTCATGTATCTGATGGCTGACATTTCCGTCCGACGGACCGGAAACTCTGGAATTGGCTACCATAACGGATGGATGCTGTTCCTGGTATTTGCTGTCTATGCCTCCGCCCGGAGCTTTTTTACCGGTCGGGAGGTATCCAGGCGGACTGCAGGAATATTGACCTCGCTTGGGGGCTGTGTCTTTGGGACATATCTCCTCGAGGGGATTCTCCGGCATTATCTTGGTCCGCTTTACGAAGCGCTGGAACCGAGAATCCACGTACTTCCATCCTGTATCATCTGGGTCATCGCAGTTGTGTTGTCCGGATTGGCCATCACCTGGCTGCTGCGAAGGATTCCCGGCGTAAAGCGATTTCTGTAAACAAACTCCCGCTCGCTGATCACGAGTGGGAGTTTTCAGACAATAGATCAATAAATTCAGCGGCACTGTACCCGAATGCCGAGGAGAGCGCACAGATGCAGCGGGTACTGATCGCCTTGGACCGTCCGGTCAGGATCCCACGCAAAACAGCAGGGGAGACTGCTGTTCTCTCCGACAGCAGATCGAGGGTATAACCGCATCGAACCATTTCAATTTTGATGATCTCACCGGCGTGCTCATAGGTCCTCATGCCTTCGTCTCCTGCCCGCCGGAGGATTCGATCGCCAAATCCAGATTGGTTTTGTATAAGAGGTCAGCCTGTTTTTTGAGATTTGCGGCCATGCGCCCGGCAAGCTCTTCGTTGGGCGCCATCAGAGAAAGACGCATCATCGGCATGCCGTCATCGCGATAGTTGAGCGTGGCGATCCAGAACCCGTCTTCATCCTGAGAAACAGAGGTCGTGATAAAGCCGTCTCTCCGAAGTTGAATCTGCTTTTCCGCAATGGAAACAGAGACCTTCTGAACCACGGGCACGGCCAGGGAGTCTTCCACATCGGCGCCCTGCTGACGGCCCTTTTCCGTGATGGAATAACGGCCCTTTTCATCTGTTTTCAAATGTCCGGTCTCCACCAGCTCCGGCAGACTTTCCGCAAGAACAAAATAGTTCAGGCTGTCGTCCTGATAGGCAACTTCAAAGATTTCCTGTGTGGAAAGCGGCGTATCGATCCTGGCCAGAATAAACAGGATCAGCACCTTCACATCCACTTTATCGTGCAGATATCCCCTCGGTTCCACTGCCATAAGGATCTCTCCTTTATATGTTATTATATGAATTATACAGGATAACAATCAAAAAAACAAGGATAACGGCGGAGAAACGGCGTATGCAAAAAACGAAAAAAATACCTACTACAATGTATTTGGTAGATCTCCCTGGCATCCAGTCAGGCGATCTTCCATCTCGTTGCTCAAGCTGATAGAATGAGGATGCAATCGGTCTGGCGGAAATACCCAAGGATATCCGTCCGTTGTCAAGTCTGCCAATC